>PWJP01000053.1 GCA_003559985.1 Saprospirales bacterium | reverse complement strand
TGGGGAAAAAAGATAAACAGGCGAAAGTATCCAAAGAGGGTTTGAAGTCCTTTTTCAGGGTGTTTTACTACATCAGACCCTATGGGTTGCAGTTTGCCGGTGGTCTTATACTGTTGGTGTTGGGCAGCTTGTTGTTTATGATTTTTCCCGGAGCGGCCGGTGAAATGGCCAATGCGGCCGCAGATGAGAGCCGCTTCGATTTAACGGTTTCGGACTACGCACTGCTCTTTTTGGTGATACTGGTGTTTCAGGGTGCTTTCTCCTATTTCCGCACGGTGCTGTTTGCCATTGTGAGTGAAAAAGGCATGGCAGACGTCAGGAAAGAACTATTTGCCAAAATGATGTCTCAACACCTCAGCTTTTTTGAGGATAGAAGGGTGGGGGAGTTGACCAGCCGAATTACTGCTGACGTGGAGCAGTTACAAAGTGCTTTTTCCATCACCCTGGCCGAGTTTTTGAGACAAATTGTGGTGCTGATAGTGGGCATTGCCATACTGGCCTGGCTCACTCCGGCACTTTCACTTATCATGTTGCTGACCTTTCCAGTAATTGTACTGCTGGCTATGCTCTTTGGAAGGTACATCCGCCGGATTTCAAAGAAAAGACAGGACGAAATAGCCCAGACCAATACCATCGCCGAAGAAGCATTTCAGTCGTTTCAGGTGGTAAAATCTTTCGCCAACGAGTGGTTTGAGACGCTTCGCTACAGCAAGTCCGTCGATCAGGTGGTGCAAATTAGCCTGCGTTACGCCCGTATTCGCGGCGCCTTTTTTGTCTTCATTATCACCGTGCTGTTCGGGGGTATCTTTTTTATTCTCTGGCGCGGCGCGATAATGGTGGAGCAGGGAACCATGCCCCTGGGAGACCTCTTTGCATTTATTATTTACACTGGAATTATCGGTGGAGCGATAGCGGGTATTGGAAACCTCTACACCACGCTGGCAGGAGCCGTGGGTGCATCGGAGCGGGTGATGGAAATTCTGGAAACCGAGGGGGAAATCGATGGCGTTTCCAAAACAGAAGTGAAGAGCGAAAAAATCAGTGGCGGACTGCAATTCGAATCGGTTAACTTTTCGTATCCCGGACGGCTGGAGAGTCCTGTGCTTCAGGATATTGATTTTTCAGTTGAAAAAGGCGAGAAAGTGGCGCTTGTGGGTGTGAGTGGTAGCGGAAAAAGCACCATTGTCAAACTGCTTCTCCGATTTTACAATCCGCTCTCGGGCCAAATATACCTGGACAACCGCCCTGTGGAAGAATTTGACCTAAAAGCCTACCGGAATAATTTTGCCCTGGTACCTCAGGAGGTGGTCATGTTTGGAGGTACGATACGAGAAAACATTGAATACGGAAAGCCGGGCGCTCCCGAAGAAGAGGTTGTTGAAGCGGCGAGACTCGCCAACGCTCTGGAGTTTATTGAGCGTTTTTCTGATGGGTTTGACACCGTGGTTGGAGACAGGGGCGTCAAACTGTCTGGTGGTCAGCGCCAGCGCATCGCCATAGCACGGGCAATTCTCAAAGACCCGGAAATACTCATACTCGACGAGGCCACCTCATCACTGGATGCCGATTCGGAAAAAATCGTACAGGCGGCATTGGACAACCTGCTGCAGGGAAGGACCGCCATTATCATCGCACACAGACTGGCAACCATCCGCAATGCGGATAAAATCCTGGTTCTGGACAAAGGTAAGGTTGCCGAGCAGGGAAAACACGAGGATTTGATCAATTCCGGCGGACTTTATTCCAGACTTGCGGGTCTTCAGTTTGAACCCATTAATTAACTTTCAGCGTTAAATACGTCCGGTTATGAAACTCAGTAAACAGGATTTAATAAAAATACTCGCTTCGCTGGCCGCTTTTGTCCTGCTGGTATTTATTTTCATCAGGGAGATACCTTATAATATCAACACTTTCAACCGCATGGAAGTGGTGCTGATATCCATCGGGGCGGGGATTGTGGCTGGTGTGCTGCTGGCCCTTTATTTCAAGCGCTATGCCGAAGAACTCATCGCCAGGTTTCAGATATTTGTCTCACTGGCAGTGATGTGTGCCATTTTTTTTCCGTCAATCATAAGTATGGTAAATCGCATCCAGGTAACCGAAACCGGAGAGCATTTGACTTATGTGGAAACCCGGGAGGTTTACGGAATGGTATTCAAAGGAACACTCGAAGAGGATGGTGAGATTTCAGCTGACTCCTACGACATTGTCGTTGAGCGTGAGAACGGCAAACGCGAGGCCATTCGTTTTTCCAGAGAAATTTCCGCCGGTTGGGAGGAAGGACAGAGGGCTGATATTACGGTCCACAGGGGTTTATTGGGCATTCACTTTGTATATCCGGAATAAATGAGGGCGAGGAATACCACTATCATGTTGTTGTTTTCTGCACTGCTCATCTCCCTACCTGCTGAGCGGTTGTACGGTCAATTTGGTTTTGGAATGCACTTTTCAAACGACCTGTATCAATCGGTTTCCAACCCCGATGAGGACGCCGAATATAGCAATGCCAGGAGCATTGTCATAAGCCCTTCATTCGGTCCCAGGTTTTACTACGGTTTTGGAGAATGGAGTGTCAGTGCACAGACGGCCATTGGCATATCCCCCTTTTCCTGGGATTGGGATGAATTTCGCGGAATGGGCACCCTCTACGCTCCTTCACTCTTCAGTATAAATTACGGAGGACTCAGTGGGTTTTCGGAAGAGGAGGCGAATTGGGGTTTTTCCGTGGGGGGCGGTATTCACCTGGGAATTACTGATTTTTATTTCCGGGAAGATGAAATACGGGATGAGGGTTTGAACCTGATCGCCACCCCTCTGGCGCAAATTGCCTTCGGATATGGAACCAAGGGAACTGCTGCCAGCGTGTATGTCCGCTACGGCCGGGAATCCGCCGGCAGTGAGATTTTTTCCGTGGGTGTGGCCCTCGACATCAATTTCCTCCAAAGAAGAAACTACCGGTAATCCTTTTCACAATCGGCAGGAAAGTCCCACCGCAATCCCCGATTCAATATTCTCCACTCTGTAACTTAAAGAGAAAAACTCACAACTCACAGACTCGGCATTTGCAACTAGCCTGCCCCCGCCAAAGCTTTGGGGGCAGGCGTCGCTTTGGGGGAAATGATCCACCACAGAGAGCCAGAGACCACGGAGCTTGCACAGAGTGTTTTTCAAAAAAACCAATGTAATGAGCAAGGATACGCAAGAAGGGAATCCCTCCAAAATCTACAATCCTAAAAAATGGAATATCCAACTGACTTCATAGCACTTACGCATACAAAAAAACTTAAAACTCAAAACTGGCATCAACCATCAGCCATCCGCCATAAACCCATCAGCAGACTCACTAATTCATAACTGATATTGGTTCACCGCAGAGCCGCAGAGATCACGGAGAATGCAAAGAGTAATTTATGGCGTGACGTAGTGTAGCCGAAAAAATCCTTAGCAATCAAGAATCTCTACGAAAGGGTATCCTGGAAAACACATCGAACTTGCGGATAAAATGGCCATGAACCATCGGCCATCCGCCATCAACCCATCATCAGACTCACAAATCACAACTGGAATCAGCCATCGGCCAAATTCTCCCCGCTCTTTAATAATTCTACAAAATCAATAAAATGCTGACAGCGAGTAGTTTACGCCCCAGCAAGCCATCCGCCATCCACCATCAACCAATAACCGCTGCATTCCATGCAGCTAACAAGACCAATTTGTCAGAAATAAGTCGGTAGTAATGTAATAATATTCTATCTTCGCGTTCCAATTGAGACAGGTAAAATGCAGGGCTTGAGTGTGCGAAAAGGACGGGTGAATTTACGGTCCCTGAAAGTAGTTAGAAGTGCATTTGACCCGTGTGAAATGATATGCCTTAGTATATGACACTAGCCGGTTTTGGTGCCATGGTGCGCCACGAGTTTTTACTGGAGTTCAGACACAGGTTTGCCTCTGCCGCACTGCTTGTTTATGTAATTGCCGTGGCATTTATCATATACCTGAGTTTTGCATCCCCTGAACCGGCTGTTTGGAACGCGCTTTTTTGGATGGTTATACTTTTTTCCGGTCTGCAATCCGGCACTATGGCTTTTTTGCGCGAATTTGGAGATGCCCACCTGTTTTACTACCAGTATGTCCATCCGCTTTCCCTGTTTTTGGCAAAAATATTGTCGGTCTGGCTGAAGCTTTTCATGTTGGCGCTTTTGGCGTGGTTTGTAATGGGTGTGGTACTCGGCAATCCCATTGTGGATGTGGGCATGTTCTTTTTGGCCGTGCTTCTCGGTTCTCTTGGGTTTGCCGTCGTATTTACGTTTTTATCTGCCGTTGCATTGAATGCGAACAACAGCGGTTTGCTACTCGCGGTGCTTGGATTTCCGGTTTTGTTGCCGGTGCTTTTGTCCGTGATGAGATTGAGTCTGGTGTCAATGGCGGTGAGAGACGTGGATGCAACCGAGAGTTTTTTGATGTTGGTGGCCGTGGTAATGCTGTTGATCGGCCTGGGGTTGATTTTGTTTCCCTATCTCTGGAAAAACTGATGCATGGAAGGATTTAGAAAACATTGGTACAAGTGGTTGTCGGTTGCAATCCTGGTGTATGTAATTGCGGCAGGAATGCTGGTTCCCCTCCGGCCCGGCCTCATGAAAACTGACGCCTTCAACATTCAGGCAGGCGAGTCCCATGAATTGACTGTTCAGTCCTATAACACCTTTTACTCAAAAGCTGAAAACCACCGCGCCTGGCTTCGCTTACACGAGGAATTTACCCTCCTGGCAAGTGAAGTAGAGGTAGTGGATGACCGCCATATAAAAGCGACCTTTGATATTCCTGAAAAAATGCCCACATCGGAGCGGGTGGCAATGGCTTCCCTTATTGTCGATACCGACTATGATGGCTCGATGGTTTTGCCCGCCGCAGTTTCTATTATCGGACAGGAGGGACTGGAGGCCGATCCGGGGCCCTGGCTGGTTGAACCAATCAGGGATTTGAGTCACCGGTGGACCTGGTCTTTTCCGTGGAGGAATATTTTGGAGGAAACCATTAGAAATACCTACTATCACGTCCCAATGTGGTTTGGGATGATGCTGATCTTTTTACTGTCAGCATTTTACGCGGTGAAATTATTGCGTACCGGAGACCAACGGTTTGACTCCCGCGTTTACTCGCTCAATTTGACGGGCACGATATTGGGATTGCTGGGGATATTTACCGGCGCGATATGGGCGCGGTACACCTGGGGTTCCTATTGGAGTGGTGACATTAAGCAGGATATGGCTGCCATTACACTTCTGATATTTATGGCGTATTTTCTGCTCCGGGAGGCGATGAGTCCGGGGGTGAAGAGAGGACGCGTAACGGCGGTTTACACGCTTTTTGCCTTTTTGGCCAGCATTCCACTTCTGTACATCATTCCGCGTATGCAGCCCAGTCTCCATCCCGGTAGTGGTGGAAATCCGGGTTTTGGCGGAGATGACCTGGACAACACAATGAAAACAGTCTTTTATCCGGCAATAATTGGATGGACGTTGTTTTCATATTGGATCAGCAATGTGGTTTACAGATTGTCAGAATTGAAAAGGCGATCATTGGAGAAAAATTATTCGTGAGATTTGCAGATAGTATTAGTTTAAGTAATAAATTCGGATCATGATTGGAAAAAGCATAAAGAGTTTGGCACTAACACAGCAGGTTCTGCTGTTTGCCTCGACGTATCTCATGATATACCTCAATCCGGTCAATGATTTTATGCGAAGCATTGGAAAAATATGGGTCGTTGTAGCCTCCCTCCTAATAATATTTTTTGGAATCGTAGTGTTCCTTTATTTCATTGAAAGAAGAATTTCAAAACTCGAAAAAGAATTTGATAATGAGCAACAAGAACATTAGTTTTTACGAATCGGTCAACCTCAACTTTGACAGGGCTGCCAAGTTTGTCGATCTGCCAAAAGGATTGGTAGAGCAAATCAAAGTATGCAATGCGGTTTACCAGATGAAGTTTCCTGTAAAGGTTGGAAACCAAATCAAGGTGATTGAAGCGTACAGGGTACAGCATTCGCATCACCGCTTGCCTACCAAGGGTGGTATCAGGTACAGCATTCACGTCGATCAGGACGAGGTGATGGCACTGGCAGCATTGATGACCTACAAGTGCGCCATTGTAGATGTGCCATTTGGTGGTGCAAAGGGAGGTGTCAAGATCAGTCCTTACAAATACACCGACCGCCAGCTTGAGAGTATCACGCGGCGATATACCACCGAGCTTATCAGAAAGAATTTTATAGGACCCGGTATTGATGTCCCGGCACCGGATTATGGAACCGGAGCCAGAGAGATGGCCTGGATACTGGACACTTACCTCACATTCAAAAACGGAGAACTGGACTTTGCCGGTTGTGTGACCGGTAAGCCCGTGAGCCAAAACGGAATCCGGGGTAGGGCGGAGGCCACCGGAAGAGGTGTTTATTACGGTCTCCGAGAGGCAGTGAGTTTTGAGGATGATATGAAAAAACTCGGTCTGGAGACCGGAATGGCCGGTAAAACCATGGTCATCCAGGGTCTCGGTAATGTGGGTTCTCACGCGGGCCTCATTTCTCAAAAAGAGGGCGATGCCAAAATTATTGCTGTTTCGGAATACGAAGGTGCTATTTACTCTGAAAAGGGGATCGACCTGGAGAAACTCCTCAAATTCCGAAAAGAAACCGGCTCTATTGTCGGATACCCGGGTACTACCACACTCGCCCACAGAGATGCCGCTCTGGAGTTGGAATGCGATATTCTTGTTCCCGCCGCACTTGAAAATGTCATTACCAAAGAAAATGCGCCAAAAATTAAGGCCAAGATCATCGGTGAGGCTGCAAACGGCCCCATTTCCTACGATGCGGAGGAAATACTCATTAAAAATGGCATTCTCGTTATACCGGATATGTATATCAACGCCGGTGGTGTTACCGTATCCTATTTCGAGTG
This sequence comes from Saprospirales bacterium, assembly GCA_003559985.1. GTDB lineage: Bacteria > Bacteroidota > Bacteroidia > Chitinophagales > Saprospiraceae > PWJY01. Next base: position 22,615 of record PWJP01000053.1, on the reverse strand, counting down.
GTTGAAAAACCTGTCTCACATGAGATTTGGACGAATCGAGAAACGCTTTAACCAAAACACCTACAATTCGCTGGTGAATGTGGTTGAAAAATTGACCGGAAAAACAATTGGTGAAAGGGAGCGCCGCATGGTGACTCGCGGTGCGGACGAAATTGACCTGGTGAGAAGCGGTCTTGAGGAAACCATGGTTGAAGCTTACCAGCAAATCAGACTGGTTCGAAAGCGCAAAAAACGCATCAATGACCTGAGAAGTGCCGCTTTTGTCAGTGCACTTAATAAAGTAGGGAACGACTACCTCAACCTGGGGGTTTTCCCGTAAGACTTTAATTTGGCATAAACCTTTCAAGAGGTTCCTTTGTTAGGGCTTTTGATATTCCCACACTGAAAAATGTTACTGGCTTGCGGGTCAGTAACATTTTTTGAAGGGAGCTTAATCCTAACAGCAAATATATACCGATGTCTAAACAACCGAAGCGCAAGAACAATGTCAGAGTTAAAATCGACAAGACCGACAAAAGAATTCTGAAAATTCTACAGGAAAACAGCAAACTCACCAACCTCGAATTGTCCAGATTAATCGGTTTGTCACCTGCTCCTACCCTTGAGCGCGTAAAAAAACTTGAAAGGGCTGATGTCATTGCAAGCTACCACGCTAATCTCAATCCCAAGTCAATAGGTCTGAATGTCGAGACCTTTATTTTGGTCGATCTGGCCTGGCAAAAACCCAATGCACTGGAAAAATTTTCCAACCAAATTAAGGAGATTGATGAGGTTATCGAGGCTTACATAATTACCGGAGAAGCAGATATGATGCTCAAAGTGGTTTGTTCCAATATGGCTGCTTATGAAGAATTGATGTTCAAGAAGCTCAGTCAAATTAAGGAAATTGAGCGCCTAAAAACGCTCATCGCCCTCTCCAAAATCAAGGATAGTAAAGTACTTCCATACGATTATGGTGATAAAAAGAGATAAACCCTACTGTGCGCAACCGCTTTTCTGTAACTCCCAGACTTAAATCCTTCTTGATAGAATCCGGCAGGTGTAGTATGTCAACTGCCATAATTTCCACTTAAAAGTGAAGAACAGTTTATTGTGGGGAATATTAGATGGCAATGAAATTCGGGGCTTTTTATTTGGATCAATGCACCTTGCAGGTCCTGCCGAAGTACATTTGATAAATTCAGCAGAGATCATGCTCGACAGGGTGGAAAGTCTCATGCTAGAATTCAACCCTGCCGAATTAAAACCCGACCAAATCGCTGAACTTCAGAAATTGCCTCAAGGGAAGCGATTGTCATTGAAAATTCCCCGTCACAAATACTTCCGCGTCAGAGAAAAGATTAAGCGTTTCACAGGTATAGATATCCGGGAGTTTGATGAGTTTCCCCCATTGTACACACTGAATGTAATCTACGCGGGCTTTCTAACGGAGAAAGAGAGTTTCTCAATGGACTTCCACCTGTTTCAAAAGGCTAGGCGCAGAAAAATGCCTGTTTTAGGATTGGAGTCAGTCGAAGACCAGACCGAAATCATAAAGGCCATTCCCCTCGAACACCAAATTCGCTCTCTAGAGGATTTTTCTAGGAGGGTGGATGTACACCGGAAAAAAATACTGCGGTCTGCAAGTCTTTACAGGGATCAGAAAATCCACGAGCTTTACCGTTACAACAAAAACCAGATGGGGCCCATTCGACGACAACTCATCTACGAACGCAACTTCAGAATGGCAGATAGAATTGAAGAACAGCTTCGCGAGCAGAAGACACTGATTGCCGTGGGAGCAGGTCATTTATCCGGCCGCTTCGGCCTGATTCGTCTGCTTAAGAGATGTGGTTATCGATTGAAGCCGGTAAAAAATATAAAATCGGACGTCTGACAGACCCAAATGGGTGTTTTTGTGTTCGATAGATATGCAATTTACACTTACACTATTCGCACTTTTGCTCCTCGGTTTTTCCTCCGCTGCCGAAACTGCCGGAGAGGACTCTGACAGGCACACTGTATCCGGCCACATTACTGATGCTGAAACCGGAGAGAGTATTATTGGGGCCAATATTTTTCTCGCCGACAGGACCGGAACGGGAACAGTAACCAATACTTATGGCTATTATTCCCTAACACTGGACAGAGGACCGCATGAATTAGTTTATTCCTACATAGGCAAGAACCCCCAAAGGGTGGAGCTCGACTTGCAAAATGATACCATAATTAATATAAGACTCTTCAGTGGAGTGGAAACCGCAGAGGTGGTGGTCACGGCTGAGGAAGAAGACCGGAATGTGACACGGTCCGAAATGGGCATCATTGAACTGGATATGGATCGAATCAGCACGCTGCCCATTTTGCTGGGAGAGCTGGATGTGTTGAAAACTATTCAACTCCTGCCTGGGGTGCTCTCCGCCGGGGAGGGTTTTTCCGGGTTTCACGTCAGGGGTGGTGGAGCCGATCAAAATCTGGTTCTTTTGGATGAAGCCACCGTTTACAATACCGGGCACTTGCTTGGATTTGTGTCGGTTTTTAACTCAGATGCCATCAAAAATACCACTCTGATAAAAGGAGGCATGCCCCCTCAGTACGGAGGCCGGATTTCCTCGGTGCTGGATATTCAAATGAAAGAGGGCAACAACCGGCAGTTTGAAGCTCAGGGGGGAATTGGACTGATTGCAAGTCGCATAACTCTTCAGGGACCAATAGTGGAGGACAGGGCCTCGTTTTTAATCAGTGGTAGGAGGACGTATTTATTCGATTTGGCCCAACCCGCACTCAGGGGCGGCAATTTTGAGGGAACCAACTACTATTTTTACGACTTCAATGCCAAGGTGAATTACAGGATATCGGATCGGGATAGACTGTATTTCAGTTCTTATCTGGGCAGGGATGTTCTCGATTTCAATACGCGCAGTCGCGACTTTACCCTTCGCATGCCCTACGGAAATACTACTGCTACCTTGCGATGGAACAGAACCATTGGAAGCAGGATGTTCGTCAATACCTCTCTGATTTACAATGACTATCAATTTGACTTCAGGGGCCGGCAGGAGGATTTTAATTTCCGTCTCAAGTCGGGCATCCGGGACATCAATCTTAAAAGCGACTTTGATTTTTTCCCGTCCGACAGACACCACGTCAAATTTGGTTTCAGTATTTCAGACCACAAATTATCGCCCAATCAAACATCGGGATCCTCGGGAGAAACGGTTTTTGAATCACCCGATGAACCGGAATATGCCATTCAGGGAGGAATTTATATTCAGGATGAGTGGAAAGTCAGGGACAATATCAGCCTGCTCGGCGGCCTTAGATATTCCTTTTTTAACCACAGGGGACCGTATTTTGACGAGGAGACCACTGAAGAATTAGACCGGGGGGAATCTACAGTTTGGTACGACGCCCTGGAGCCCCGGCTGAGTGTAAATTGGCGACTCAATCCTGAAAGCTCCATCAAAGCTGGCTTTTCAGTCAACGAGCAATTTCTACACCTGGTCAGCAATTCCACCAGCACCCTCCCAACGGATATTTGGGTGCCGAGCACAAGGTTGATACCTCCACAGCGCGGCACGCAGTACTCTCTGGGTTACTTTAGAAATTTCCTGGGCAACACCCTTGAAACTTCAGTGGAGGTCTATTACAGGGACCTTCAAAATCAACTTGATTACCAGGAGAATTACGTGCCATCCCTTTCCGGTCGATTGGAAAATGATTTTGCGGTGGGTAAAGGGCGCGCTTACGGAGCCGAGTTTTTTGTCAATAAAACAAAGGGAGACTTCACCGGATGGATTGCCTACACCCTCTCCTTTACCGACCGGACTTTTGATGAAATTAATGATGGCCGGACTTTCTCAGCACCATACGACAGGCGCCACGATTTGTCTGTGGTAGGCACCTGGGATGTGAGTGATCGCGTGGATATTGGAGCGACCTTTGTGTTTGGCTCCGGCCAGGTGTTTACACCAATCGAAGGCATGTACCTGATCGATGGATTTCCGGTGGAGATATACGGAGAGCGAAACAGCGCGAGTTTGCCGGATTATCACCGACTGGACCTTTCCGTGACTCTGCGCCCCCCACCGGAGAGAAGAGACGGTCGATTCAGCAGTTACTGGACTTTTTCAGTCTATAATGTTTACAGCAGGAAAAACCCGCTCTTCGTTTACCCCTCCTTCGAACAGGACGGTGCCGAGCAAGTCAATGCTGAATTAGTACAGGTCTCCCTGTTTCCCATCATTCCCTCAGTAACCTGGAACTTCAACTTTAAATAACACACCATGACAGCAATTATTCCGACATATAAATTATTTAGTACAGCAGCCACTTTCCTGTTATTTTCACTGGTGTTGATGCTATCATCCTGCGAAGAGCCCTTTGATCCGGGTATTTCTGTGGATCGGGACGAAATAGTGGTCGAGGCCTACATTGAGTGGAGCGAAGGAGGTGCAATGCCCACCTTTGCCGTAATCAGCAGGAGTTTCCCATTTACCGGTTTGATCGATGCAGACTTTGCCAGTGATGTTTTTATCCGGGATGCCATGGTCGCCGTTTCTCGGGGAGATGAGATGGTAGAGCTTTCCAAAGTGTGTCTGGAAGATATACCCGAGGATTTTAGAGAAGTGGTGATTTCCAGTTTGGGGATTGATTCGGTGTTGGTCAATATCTGCCTGTATGTGGATGTCAATGGAGAAATAGACGCTTCTCCGGGCGAGCAGTATGAATTGGAAGTAATTGTGGATGATCGCAGGGTGACTTCGAGTGTTGAGATACCGCGACCTGTGCCGCTTGACTCCCTGTGGGCCACAGCTGTACCGGATCCCGATGCCGACTCCCTGGCACAATTGAGGCTATCATTGAGCGATCCTCCCGGGCCTGATTTTTATCGGTATTTCACTTCTGTCAATGGAGGGCCTTTTATACCCCCTCTGGCTTCAGTAACCGATGATGCCCTGTTTGACGGCCAGAGTTTTGAGATAAACATCTTAAAGGCAGAACCTAGGGGAACGGATTTTGACCCTGAGACTTTTGGTTTTTTTAGCCGGGGAGATGAGGTGATTTTAAAGTGGTGCACCATCGAGAGGGCACAATTTCGCTTTTGGGAAACCCTGGAGTACAATCGCAACAACCAGGGGCCCTTTTCCAACTACACCCTGGTTGAATCCAACATTGAGGGAGATGAGGGACTCGGTATTTTTGGAGCACAATCCTGTTTTTACTATGAAATAACCATTCCCGGGGAATAGGATTACTCCGCCACTTCACCACTACTTCCCCCGGTTTTTCATAATAAACCACTTAAAACCAATTGCCCATTACGCTGTTAGTTTCAAAAATAAGCAATGTACCGAAAAATCGAAAGAGTACTCTCTCCACCTGACCCATCCTGGGTGGGTAACGGATTCAGAACACACAATTTCTTCCCATCTGGATACCGGATATCCAGGATGATGAGTCCGTTTTTTCTGCTGGACTACAACTCAAAGATTGAATTCAATCCCTCTGATAAACCAAGAGGTGTAGATGTGCACCCGCACAAGGGATTTGAAACCGTAACCATAGCGTACCACGGCAAAATCGCCCACTACGACAGTGCCGGAAACAGTGGTGTAATAGGGAAGGGAGGGGTCCAGTGGATGACAGCGGGTTCGGGTTTGCTTCATAAAGAATTTCACGAAGAGGGTTTCCAGCGAAGTGGCGGACTTTTCCAGATGGTCCAATTGTGGGTTAATCTACCCGCCAAATACAAATCGGTGGAACCACGCTACCAGGATATCAGACACGAGGATAAAGGTAAGGTGGCCATTCCGGGAGATGGCGGAACCTGCTTTTTGATAGCAGGCGAATTAAATGGGGTTAAAGGACCTGCCAAAACCTACACCTCCATGGATATGTTTGACATCCATTTAAAAAAGGGAGCTCGATTTGAACTCCCTGTAAAGAGTGGTTTTAACACCGGGATTTTGGTTGTGGAGGGAAACCTCAAGGTCAATGGAGACCAAAAAGCACCCACAGACCACTTTGTTTTTTTTAGACCTGACAACAGCGGAGACAAAATTTTACTGGAGGCCCCGGAGGACTCGGTGGTGCTTTTTCTCTCGGGAGAACCCATCAATGAACCCATCGCTCAGTACGGACCCTTCCTGATGAATACCCGTGAAGAGCTGGAAGAAGCCATCAGGGAATTTAATACGGGCAAGTTCGGTACACTGGAATGACCTCTCCATCTCAGCCGCAAGCACTTTAAACTTTCACTTTTTTCAGAGGCCCTTAAAGCATCCAAAGCGGGGCCTGTCCAATATTATTTCAGGGCTATTGGTTATATTTGTGATTTAATCCAGTATCAACACCAAATAATGTCCGGGAGAGGAGGCCAACATAATGGACGCGACAGGCTGCTAATATTCGTAGTTGCCTACAATGCGGAGAAGCACATTTCCAAAGTGCTTGACAGGATTCCCCGTTCTATTTTTGTGGATTATGATTATGAGATACTCATTATCGATGACCACTCCGCTGACCGCACCTTTGAAGTGGCTCGCGAGTATCGACGCTCCAATCCCGACCTCAATTTAACGGTGCTCTTCAATCCCGACAACCAGGGGTACGGAGGCAATCAAAAACTCGGTTATCGCTATGCCATCATCAATGGCTTTGACTATGTAGTGCTGCTGCACGGAGATGGCCAATACGCCCCGGAATATCTGGAGAAAATGGTAGAACCCCTTAAAGACGGACACCATCAGGCTGTTTTTGGCTCCAGGATGCTGCGCAAAAAAGATGCACTCAAAGGAGGGATGCCGCTCTATAAATTCGTGGGAAACATCATTCTCACCCGGCTTCAAAATTTTATTCTCGGTGCCGGGCTTTCCGAATTTCACTCCGGCTACCGGGCCTATTCTGTGGATGCACTCAGCCGACTACCCTTTGAGCGGAATTCCAATGATTTTGACTTTGATACTCAGATTATCATTCAGTTGCTTTTGGCTCGAATGAAAATCGCTGAAATTCCCATTCCCACTTTTTACGGAGACGAAATATGCCATGTCAACGGTATAAAGTACGCCTGGAATGTGCTGGTAGCATCGGTGCAGAGCAAATTACACAGGCTCAATTTGTTTTACAAAATGGAGTACGACATCGACTCCGGGAAAATCCCCTACACCCTGAAATTGGGTTATACGAGTTCGCATACAATGGCACTGGACCGCGTTCCCGACAATAGCAAAGTACTTGACCTGGGGGCGGGTCCCGGACTAATGGCTGGAGAGCTGCTGAAAAAAGGCTGTGTGATTACCGGACTGGATATGTATGACCAGGAAGAAAACATCAATTTCAATAAGTACATCAAAGGCAATCTAAATGCCCCGGATTTCAAAATAAAGATTGGCGACTACGACCTTATCCTATTGTTGGATGTAATTGAACATGTGGATGACCCCGAGCTGTTGATGGATTACATTCGAAAGCACATTCACCCTTCGCGTAAGCCCCTGGTCATTTTAACCACTCCGAATATTGCATTTTTTATCACCCGCCTGCAGTTGTTTTTCGGCAATTTTAACTACGGCAAAAAAGGAATACTCGACCGGACCCATAAGCGACTTTTTACTTTTGGAACTCTAAAAAAACTCTGCAAACAAACGGGGTTTAAAATTAGGAAAACCAGAGGGATACCTGCTCCCTATCCGGAGGCCATTGGAAAAAATTGGATTTCCAGATTCCTGATTGCTGTGAATAAAGGTTTGATTCGCATAAGTAAAAGGCTTTTTTCCTACCAAATATATATGGAATTGGAGCCCACACCAGTAGTAGAAAACCTCTTAAAATACTCCATCGAACACAGCAGGGAAAAGGCAGAAGAAATTCGCGATAGCGAAATTGCCAATTGAAAACCGAACAGCCAATGACTAAACGAGAAAGCAAAAACAGGCAGGGAAATGTCACCGGGAAGCGCCCAAAAAAAGGCTTGGATATACGATTGGTAGTGGTGGCAAATGCTTTTTCCCGTGGGGATTTCAAAAAGTTTCGAACCGCCTTTTCTCTTTTTCAAGGCTCTGGAAACAACTGTCTTTTCATAAGGTCGAATGAGGGCCCTTCCGGAAGTCTGAGTGGTGAACTCGAAAATTTAAAGGTCTCGGTTTTTAGTGGTGAATCCGCTCGTGGTGATTTAATTACTTCACTTGAAAAAGGGGAAGAAAACGCCCAGGTCCTCTTTATTGACAAGGACAGAATCAAAGGGACCGTGAATTGGAAAAGCCTCGCCGGAAAACTTTCCTCCACAGACATCAATAGCCGCGCTGGCTGGGTCCTTTCAGGTTCAGGAGAAAAAGCGGGCCTTTTAGCACCTTTCGTGCTCGCTGAAAACCGGATTGCGCATTTTGCAATCAATAATTCAGCGGAAAACTCTGATAGCAACATCCTTGATGATATTGCTGGCGAAGTCTTGATGCGCTACCCAGATGCCCAACTTGAAACAGATATTATTGTCTCCGGAGAGATTGATGAATTACCCGGACCGGGATGGCGAAAGCGAATCAATTTTTTGAGTCGTAATGCGGTGCGAGAATGGAAGCGCAAAATTGTACCCCCCATGTCGATTGGCGGGGAGAGTCCACTTTTCAGACTGGCTTTTTTAGGTCTTATGGTGGTTTCTTTTATCGGCATGACTATTTTGAGTCAGAATGCCGGAATATCCGGAGATGAACACCGATATTTGGACCAGGCAGAGCGCGTTTACAACTATTACGCCACTTTTGGTTCAGATAAGGCAGCAGTTTCACAAACCGGTATTGACCCACAGCACTACAATGCTCAGACTTTTGACAACATACTCTACACCGTTCAAAGGTGGCTGGGGATGCCGGCCGACTCTTTTGGATTCAGGCATTTTTGGAATGCAGTGGTGGGCTGGTTGGCCATTTTACTCACCGGCTTAATCGCATTGAGGCTGGGCGGTGGCTACAGGATGGCTTTTGTGGTTTGCCTCCTTCTTTTGCTATCGCCGCGTTTTCTTGGACACGCTTATAACAACCACCGGGATATCCCCATGGCTACTGCGGTGATGTTCGCCTTTTACTGGATGATTCCGTTTTTAAGGTCCCTGCCTCGAATCAACAAAAAAGCTGCCACCTGGGTGATTGTCGGAATTGCAGCCGCATTTAGCTTGAGACTTGGAGGTGGGGTTTTGCTCGCCGGCTATCTGGTGTTTTTTGCCGGGATATTTTACGCTCTCAGATTTCCTGCAAAAAAGTGGTTTGCATCTGATAATCTCGGTGTGGCCGGAAAGATGGCCGGGTACTCTGTGAGTTTGGCCGGTATTGGCTGGGGAATTGGATTGCTCTTTTGGCCCTTTGGACTGGAGGCTCCTATCCGACACAGTCTTGAAGTGCTGGACGCCACAGGAGATATTGGAGTGAGCCTGAGACAGGTGTTTGAAGGCGAGGAGTTGTTCTCTTCCGCCATGCCCTGGTACTACGTATTGCGATACATGCAGCTCACCATCCCCCTGATTGTCCTGGCGGGATTTGCAGCAGGCCTTGGATTTGTAAGAGATTTTGTGGATAGGCACAACCTTCCTGTAGTTTTGATGGTCGCAGCCGCCATCATTTTGCCTCTGTATTACGCCTGTTTTATGACCACCAATCACTACGGAGGATGGCGCCACTTCATCTTTGTGTATCCGTTTATTGTGCTTTTTGCAGGTATTGGGATAGAGAGCTTGCTTCGAAAAGTGGACCAGCGGTTTGCCAGAGCGGGAATTTGGGTGGTCGTCGCACTTGGACTGGCATTGCCGCTAAGGTATATTGTGCAAAATCACCCGTATGAGTACATCTATTACAACGAATTAATCGGTGGAACCGGAGGCGCTGCAGGCTTCTATGAATTGGACTATTCGATGATTTCACTGCGTGAGACTTCCAACTGGCTGATAGAAAATGTAGTTGAAGGATACCGGGGAGATGATAAACTGAGGATCGCTACCAATGACCGGCGGGCTTCATTGTATTATTTCAGAGACCATTCAGATGTGGTGGAAGTTGTATATACCCGTTACTATGAAAAATCAGAGGCTGATTGGGATTATGCGACCTTCTATTCCTCATTTATTTCCCCTTTTCAAATTAGAAACGGACTTTGGCCACCCCACGAGGCCATTTACAATGCAGAAGTTGAGGGCGCTATAGTGGGAGCCGTTGTCAGGCGTGTCTCAAAGGAGGATTTCAAGGGACACCAAAAGCTCCGCGATGGCAAACCACTGGATGCATTGCAGCACTTTGCAAATTATTTGGAGAAGGATCCCAATAATGTCGAAGTTTGGACAGCAATGGCAGACGCCTATATGTTTATTGAGGAGTACGAAGCTGCAATTTCAGCCTCGGAAACTGCACTGTCTCTCCTGCCGGATTATGGCCCTGTGCTGGAACTTAAAGGTGGCGCATTGTTAAACACAGGTCAATTTGAAGCGGCTGTCTCTGCATTTCAAACGGTATTGGAGGAGATACCCCACCATTATATGATACACTACTACAAGGCAGCTGCCCTTTTCAGAATGGAGGAATATCACCGGGCCATCGATGCGGCAACTATGTCTCTCGGCTACAATCCCAATTTCCAATTACCCTACAGATTGCTGGCTGAGTGCTATGTTGCGATTGGGGATCACGCTTCAGCAGAACGCATAATGAGGATGCTTGAGGAGAGGATGGCACAGTAGCCGGTTGAGCTGTGAGAGCGATCTTTTATATAATAAGAAAGCCTAATTTACAACTTTGATGCCCTCATTAGTGGTTGAAGTTATCCCTGGTTTCTTGAGTATAAATATCAATACCCCGGACGTAAACTATTTTTTGGAATAATAAGTTATAATTCGTAATCTTGTGACGCCTATCGTTAGCAATGAAAAGAAGATAAACCAGCCTTTATTTTATGAACTACAGAACCATCCCAGTCTCCACTTTAAAGGAAATGACCACCAGTAAAGGGGACGATGTGTACCATCTCAGTGGCAAAAAGCCTACGCTAATTGTTTTTCTCAGGAATTTCGGATGTATGTTCTGCAGGGAGGCCATGGATGATATCAATAAGGTGAAAAAAGAAATTCAGGCTAAAGGGGTCGAAATAGTACTTGTTCACATGTCTGAAACAGATGTTGCTGACAAATTCCTCAAAAAGTACAAGATTGACGACCTCAGACATGTAAGCGACAATTCAGCAAAATTCTATCAGGCCTTTGGGCTTATGAAAGGCAACTTCAATCAATTGTTTGGATTCCAGAACTGGATGAGGGGTTTTGATGCCGCTTTTGCCAAAGGTCATGGCATGTCTGTTCCCATTGGAGACGGTTTTCAAATGCCGGGAATATTTTTGCTCAATGGTAATAAAGTCGAGCAGAGCTACATCCACAAATCCATCTCCGACAGACCTGATTATATCAAATTGGCAGGTCTCAAGGTGGAGGAGTCCGAAAAATAAACATCCTGCCTCCTTCGCTAAAATAGTTTCAATCGGTGCTGCGTTACTCACAAAGGTTTCAAATCACAGACAGAAACCACTGAATTAATTTTTGATAATCTGTAGTAGAAAATCCATGAAATTATTCATTGCACCACTCATTCTCTGCCTCTTTTTTGTTCCACCGGTTAACAGTCAGCATTTGGAAACCAAGGTGGATACACTTATGTTCTACGCCGACGTCCTGGTCAGTTCAAGATTGGATAAACACAGGCAGTTTGGAGCTGAAAATTTTGAAAATATCTTTGAGGAAATTCTCAATAAAGGCTCAGAGTCTTTCGAGGACCTGAAAGACCTGCCGGTATTGTCAGTGAAAGTGGATCCGGATTCCACCTTTGCGCTCTATACCTGGCAATTGATACTCAACAACAATTCTGATTTTCACTATTTTGGTTACATCCAGAGCCTTAATGATGAATTCGAGCCCATCCGCCTTGAAGACCGAATGCACAGTGGTAGAGTGGATGAGTACGCCACCTTCCTCCCCGACCACTGGCCCGGCGCTTTTTATTACAATATGAAACCCTTTGTTTTACCCGATGGTAATCAGGCCTTCCTACTTTTTGGAATAAACGGGAAGTCCCGCTTTAACAGATTGAGAGTTATGGATGTGTTGTATAAAGACGGTGATCGCTTTTTATTTGGACTGCCAGTATTTGGTGAAGAACCTGAAGGAATCCAGCGATCAGGGAAAACCAGGATCCTAATGGAATACAGCTACGATGCCCCCATATACCTGAATTTTGACCCGGAATATGAATTGGTAGTGTTTAACCAGGTTGACCGAAAAGAGGGAATTCACCCCGGACAGGGGATGACCGGAATTCCCACAGGTGAGTATCACGGCTACGAATACGAGGACGGATTGTGGATTTATGTTCCCGAAGTAGTCAGAGAGCGGTCTGTACCAGAGGTCTCGCCACCTTCTCCACCAGATAGAGATCGACCCCGAAGAGACCTTTTTGGCCGACCTCAAAACAACCGCAACTAAATTAGTCACCTGTTAGACTACTTGTACGGAGCTTTTTAGTTGAGTCTGCCGGCATTTTGTTGTGCCTGACTTTTTCAACCAATCCGATATCAAATGTAAACCTCAAGAAGTGTTACTGTTGCACTATGTCTTAACTGGACAATTTTTTATTCAGTGATCCAGGGCCAAATTGTGGTGACGCTTTTTGTACCTTTGCTTTAACAAATACCAGATAGAACAATGGAAAAGAACATAATTTTCTCCATGATGGGGGTGAGCAAGACCTTGCCTCAGAATAACAAGACCATAATCAAGGATATTCACCTGTCTTTTTTCTACGGGGCCAAAATTGGAATTATCGGATTGAATGGGTCCGGGAAATCTACCTTGCTTCGTATAATTGCCGGTGTGGATCAAAACTACCAGGGAAAAGTCGAGTTCCAAAAGGGCTATACCGTCGGATTCCTGGAACAGGAGCCTAAACTGGACGAATCTAAAACCGTTAAAGAAATAGTGAGTGAGGGTACCCAGGAAGTGATGGACCTGCTCGCAGCCTACTAAGAGGTCAATGCGGCCATGGGATTGGAAGAAAATTACAGCGATCCCGATAAAATGGACAAGCTGCTGGAAAAGCAAGGTCAACTCGGTGAGAAAATTGACCACGTAAATGGCTGGGAAATTGACTCGGTACTGGAGCGGGCAATGGATGCTCTTCGCTGCCCCGAACCGGATAAATCCATCTCTGTGTGCTCCGGAGGTGAACGCAGAAGGGTGGCCCTGTGCAGACTGTTGCTACAAAATCCCGACATCCTTCTATTGGATGAGCCAACCAACCACCTAGATGCCGAATCTGTCCACTGGCTGGAACAACATCTGGAGCGTTACAAGGGAACGGTTATCGCAGTCACTCACGATCGTTACTTCCTCGATAACGTGGCAGGTTGGATACTCGAGCTCGACAGGGGAGAGGGCATACCCTGGGAGGGGAATTACTCCTCCTGGTTGGAGCAAAAGAAAAAGCGCTTGAAACTGGAGGAAAAACAGGAGAGCAAACGCCAAAAAGCCCTCGAACGAGAGTTGGAATGGGTGCGAATGAATCCCAAAGGAAGACAGGCAAAAGCCAAGGCCAGGCTCAACAATTACGAAAAAATGGCTGCTGAAGAAGCCAAATCCAAAGAGGCCAAATTAGAGATATTTATCCCGGCAGGTCAGCGACTTGGCAACAATGTCATCAATGCTGAAGAACTCTACAAAGGCTACGAGGACCGCCTGCTTATCGAGAATCTCAGTTTTCAACTTCCGCCCGCGGGTATAGTTGGTGTTATCGGACCCAATGGCGCCGGTAAAACAACTCTTTTTAGAATGATAATGGGGCAGGAAAAACCGGATAGGGGTAATATCGAAATCGGTGAAACTGTCCAGATTGGATATGTGGATCAGGCGCATGAGGATATACATCCCGACAAAACGGTATTTGAAGTGGTCTCGGGCGGCAATGACTTCATCGAACTCGGAAACGCCTCGATAAACAGCAGGGCCTACCTGGCGCGGTTTAATTTTACCGGATCTGATCAGGAGAAAAAATGCGGTGTGTTGTCCGGGGGAGAGCGAAACAGATTGCACCTCGCCATGTGCCTAAAGCAACAGGCCAACGTGCTACTCCTGGATGAGCCTACCAATGATATCGATATCAACACACTTCGAGCCCTGGAGGAAGCCATTGAAAATTTTGCGGGATGTGCGGTGATTATTTCGCACGACCGTTGGTTCCTCGATAGGGTGGCAACCCATATTTTGGCCTTTGAAGGAAATGCCCAGGTGCACTTTTTTGAAGGGGATTACTCGGCATATGAGGAAAACAGGAGAAAGAGATTGGGCGAGGTCGGTAGCCAAAAATTCAAGTACAAAAAACTGAAGGCGGAATCCTGAGTCCCGGATTTCAATCCACTGAAAACCTGAGGTCCACTATGCGAAGCCGGTGTCGCCGGTCAAAGCGGTAGTGAAATTGATCGCTCACCACCTTAAATAGACCACCGGTGGCTGCCAGTCCACTGGCGCCTGCTACAAAACTCCAGTCATATGAGCCTGACCATATCCAGTCGCCCACGCTGAATATCAGGGTGCCCGCTAAAAAATTGAGACCGGCATGAAATACCGTATTGCCTCGTCTCTTTTGTCGCATGGTGCGCATCGATCTGATCTCCCCGGGCTTCACCATCCCAATGTCAAATTCGATCAGTTCCTGCTCTGGAAGCACCTTCCAGATTGTAACTTCCACCCAGGTTCTCGGATCGTCGTACAATCTGATCTCAAATTGATCACCGGCTTGAAATTTGTGCGTTTTTACCCTGTTTTGCCGCTCCACCTGAAGGTATATTTGACTGAGAAGGGAAACGGGAATGGCCCATATTGCTGCAGTGAGTAATATGGTTTTCAGCGTCTTTTGCATTGGTGTACCCATGTTTTACTTTTGGTTGCAAATGCGGCTTATTCAATCCTCAATGTCTGAAAAGAAAACCGCTCATAAATTTTCAGATGCACAAGGTACAAAATTGCAGACATTTAAAATGATAGGACATTCGAGGGATAGTGAATCCCTCTAAGTCCCCAAAACCAGAGCCCGAGAAAATGGGAGATGGAGGCTCAATTCAATTGTCAAAGGCCGGGTGCAAGACATAAATTTTTATTCCGGGAGTAAAACACACGTCCTTTTTGTGTACATTTGTCACCCAATCGGAAAACCCATGAGTGCTGAAATAGTAATTCTTACAGAAGAAGATGGCAAAGACAACTCGGCCTATCTCAAGAAGTGGATTGAGAAAAACAAGCTTCGAGCCCACGGTGTGTTGGTACCTGAAATAAAAGGTGTGAGGTATTTTTACAATCCCTATATGGATGTAAAGGTGGAAGTAGAACCTCAGCAAAAAGTCAAAGATCCGGATAAAATATACGAATCCCGGGACGAGGTATATTCCCGGAAAGCCTACAAAGTGGCTGCTTCGTGGTTGCGGATGAAACCCCCGCTGAACAGCGACTATTTTTTAATCGACGGCATCGGGAGACTTGAACTGGAGGATGAGGGATTAGAGCCCGAGTTGGGACGCGTCATCAAAGCTGCCAAGGACGGAAAAATGGACCATTGTCTATTATTGGGTGTCAGAATCGGTTGTAAGACCAAGGTAATAAAGAAGTACAGTCTGCACTCCGCTCGCTCCATCTACCACGAAGACCTCCAGGATTTGCTGGAGGATTCTGATTCCGAATGAACCTTATTAATCGGGCCAAAATCAGGTGAATTCACCACAGCCCAAGGTGGTGATGTAGAGGTTTTTAGCACCGCTATCCAGTATTTCCCTTCCACAACTCTCGAGGGTGGCGCCCGTGGTGATCACGTCGTCCACCAGCAGGATATTTTTCCCCTCCGTGTTTTCCGGCTTAGTTACTTTGAATAGCGATTGGCTATTGTCGAAGCGACGGTCTCTTCCCAGTCTGGTTTGCGAGGGGTTGTTTCTTATTCTGGAAACCGTATTCGCACTCCAGGGAATGTCCATGACTTCGCTCATTCCCCTGGCTAGCAAGTCACATTGATTAAAGCCACGTTTGGCCTTTTTCCCCGGGTGTAAGGGAACCGGCAATATCAAATCGACCCTGTTGAAGTGCTCAGATTTTTTCAAAAAGTGCCCCATGGCTTTTCCGATCTCAACCCCCAGGTCTTTTCGCCCCTCGTACTTTATTCGGCCTATCAGGTTTTGGGTTTTGCCTCCGGGAGAAAAGAATAAGAGCGCTGCCGCAGCCGCCACAGGCAATCGACCCCAGAAAGTGGATGCCAATTCGTTTTCAAGCGGGTTTCGGTGGTGATTGGTCAGTGGTAGATCGGCCAAACAATTGAGACAGAGGTGGTGGCCGTCGATAGGTTGTTCGCATCTGCAAAAAGGGCACAGCTCCGGGTAAACAAGGTCCAGCAGCCCATCCAGGATATTCGGGGATTTTAATCTCAGCATTATCGGATTTTATTCGCTTTTGTATTCAGGTGTTCCATAAGGGAAAAATGTACCCACACTGCATCCTTTTTCCGGGAAGAAAAGTTGAGAAAATTCCGGATTTTACCTCGCCTTGGGTAACCGAATCACTTCCGGACATAAGGAAAGCTTTGAATAAAAAAAAGCATACCCGAAGGAAGCCAATCGGATATGCTTTTTCAAAGATCAAATGAGAGTGATCAAACCGTCCTTGACGGCGGTATTTTTTTAAGTGCTGCAGATGCCATCTACTCCCTGAGCGATACGCGTACATTGACCACTTCACCGCCTCTTAAAACCGAGACATTTAATACATCACCGACTCTGGAGGCTCCAACTATTGCCTGGATTTCCGATGCATTGCGAATGTCTCTGCCATCGATGGATACGATGATGTCATCGGATTCCAGACCGGCAAAATAAGCCGAACTTTCTTCTTCCACTTCCTTGATCAATACTCCTGAGGTTACATCCACACCAATTTCATCGGCAAGGGATGAACTCATCTCGGTAATGGTGATTCCGAGGAAAACTCTCCTGTAATAGCCGTATTCAATAATGTCATCGATAATCTTGGCAGCCAAATTTATGGGAATGGCAAAGGAGTATCCGGCATAAACTCCGGTAGGTGTAGCAATGGCTGTATTAATGCCGAGTAGTCTCCCGGAATCATCGACCAGTGCACCTCCACTATTGCCTGGATTGACAGCGGCATCCGTTTGGATAAAGCTCTCAATAGAACCCTCAGAGTCTATGATATTCAGATTTCTTCCCTTGGCAGAAATAATGCCTGCCGTAACAGTGGAAGTAAGGTAGTCAAACGGGTTCCCCACAGCAAGCACCCAGTCGCCGACTCTGCTCTTATCAGAGTCTGCATACTCCAGGGTGGGCAGGTTACTGCCTTCTATCTTTAATACGGCGAGGTCGGTAGTCTCATCTCGACCGATAAGTTCTGCTTCGAATGTCCTGTTGTCGTTGAGAGTTACTGTAATTTCGTCGGCAAAATGTAACACATGGTTGTTGGTTACCACATAGCCATCACTGGAAACAATAACTCCGGACCCCGAACCTCGTCTCTGGAAGAATTCAGGGTTTCGCTGCCTTGGGAAATGGTCCATACCAAAAAAGTCACCCGGGAACCAATCGTCCGGCCCGAAAAAGCGGTAAAATGGATTTTGCTGCTGCCGTTGTTGCCGCTGCTTTTGCATCCGCTCCCGTGCACTCTCTTCACTTTCTCTTGCTCTGATGTGCACCACTGCAGGAGTTGACTTTTCAGCAGCTTCCGCAAAGGAAACCGGTGCCCGCATGGTGGACATGGGCGCCTCAAAGTGGGTTGCATTTCTTGTAAAGGCATTTTCAAATTGTTGTTGCTCAACCTGTGAAGGATTTTCATCTAAAAAAAGGATGAAACCTCCGAGGACAATAAGTCCTCCCAGTACTCCTGAAAGCGTGAATCCAATTAGTCGCTTCATAGCATACAATTTTTTGTGTTAAGAAAATTTGTTTAGGATATTCTTGTCTTAGGTTGGACAAGGATACTCATGTATAACGCTCCAAAACGTCACATTAGTGAGGCAGGCAAAAAAAATCGGGGCTGCAATATTCGCCTCTTTGGTCATGATATTCAAATGCATTTCAATGTCACTCAAACAGGAGGAATACTGAATCAATTTGGGTAAAAATCTCAAATAAACAACCTGCCAAAGGTGAACCGAAGGCCGCGCATTTCAGATATAAGTTCTTGTGCGGCCTTTCGATACAAATGGGTGGGGTCTTCTGCAATTTTCTCCAATTCATCCAGATAGACTTTGTTGAATGGCTCGCTCTCGAGTTGTATCAACACCTTTTTCCACTCTGCGCGGTCAATATGCCAGCGATCGTCAGCGGTTTCGAGTATATTGTTGTACTGGCCCAGAGCTACATCAATATTGCCAATCCTGTATTTTGAATCTGCTAAAAGAAAATCTAGCGTCATTTCCTCTTCAGTGCTCAATGGCTGGTACTGACGGACCCCTTCAATAACACTTTCCCATTCTCCCGCGGCGTAAAGCTGATGAATATCCCTGAGTTCGGTTGGCATATCCTGCTCAACACTGCGCTCTGCATGTGTGTACTCGCCGGTATTCCTCTCTGCAAAAACATTGCTCGCATATCTGGGCGAATCCACGTAGAGGTAAGACACACCCACAACAAATGCCAACAATGAGGCCGCAATGCCGTAGGATATCATTCTTCTGACTACACCCTGTTTGGGAGCAGCCCCCTTGGTTTCTTTATCAGAAGTGCCCGTATTTTGCGCTTTCCATTTCTTCATTCGATTTCTGAGGTCATGCTCCGCCAGTGATTCAGCTACCACCCTGGCCGCTTTATGCGCCTCCAATTTCTCCCGGAGCTTTTCATCCCTTTCCAGGCGCTCCATGAATTCTTTCAATTCATCCTCACTGAGCTTGCCATCGATAAATGCTTCTATTCTGTCAAATTTTTCACTACCCATGGTCTTTAATTGTTTAGTTCGTTAACCAGATTGGGTCGGCCTGCCAGGTATTTTACCAACCTTTTGTGGCAGCGGTATTTGTACTTAATCGCCATTCGCTCAGAACTCAGATCCAACTTCGCTGCAATTTCTCGCATGGAAAAATCCTCCATCCATAATCTCAAAATCTCTTTACATTGGTCTGTGAGGGTGTTAATTACTCCATCCACTAACTTTCTCTTCTCCTGCCTCTCTAAATGTTCGTCGCAGTAGAGGGAAATCGATGCATCGTGGGCATACTCATTTTGATAGTCCTCAGCCACTTTATTGGAGCGGGAGGTGTTTTTCCAGAGGTTCCGGGCGATTGCAACGAGGTAGTTTTTGGCATTGAATTCATCCTGATGTTCGCCCTTGTCCAGTTTTTTCATTAAAACCAAAAAGGCATCCTGGAAAAGATCTTCGGCATCATGCAGGGTGCCGCGATAGGGTTCAATACTGCGGTAAATGATGTTTACACAACCCTCGCCCCTCAATTGTTTGTAAATTTTTTCCTGGGCCGTGTACCTGTCATTTCCCCCATTTTTTAGTAATACAAGTAAATTTTTCATTGGGGCAATGTCTTTGTTTATTTATGGTGTTTTTAATCGAACATTGGTACCCAAAAGTAACTGCTTTTTTCTCAAAATAAAAATTTAGCGCAACAAAAACTACCGAAAGCATTGTTGTCTGTGTAATCGGGGGGGATAGTTCGGTAGCGGAATTATGCGGCTAGAATTTAAATATGTATTTGGTTTACAGAGTATTACCTAAAAGTGTTAAAATAAAATTTCAGCAATGTGTGGCAGAGTTACTTTGGTGGCAGATCGTGAAAAGGTGGAAAATTACTTTGAGATTCCGTTTGAAGGTTGGGCCGGGGAGAGATACGATCAACTTTTTCCACTGTATAACGGTGCTCCGACTCACTATCTGCCGGTACTCCTGCAAGAGGAGGAGCGAAAACTCGATTTGTTGCAGTGGGGACTGGTTCCCTTTTGGGCGAAAGATCGGAAAATTGGTTACAAACTCATCAATGCCAGTGTTGAGACTGTCGCTGAAAAACCTTCCTTTAGGAATGCCTTTAAAAAACGCCGTTGCCTGATCGCGGTAGATGGATATTACGAGTGGGTTCTGAAAAACGGTAAAAAAGTGCCCTTTAGAATTGTACCTGAAGACGGCAGTTTATTTGCTCTCTGTGGATTGTCCGAGTCATGGACGGATCCGAAGAGTGGGAAAGAATTGAGAACTTTTACCATTGTTACCATGCCGGCCGCAGACTCCATCTCTCATCTCCACCACAGAATGCCCTTTGCCATCCTGCCCGGGGACTTTGAAAACTGGCTACAAGGTGAGCTTTCTGAAAAGGATTTGCAAAAGCTAACGGATGAAGCTGCTGTCAGGTTTTCTAAAGCCTACCGCGTGAGTACCGAAGTAAATGCTGTCAGAAACAATCATGAAGGATTGTTGAAACCGGTAGAAGAGGAGAGTAGTGGCCCTCTGTTTGATCAATAATTTTCCCCGAAAAAGCCTTATCAGATCAATTCATCCAGTACTTCTCCGATCATTTTACGAACGGATTTATACGGATCTTTTGAAAACCGTCCGGCGGTTCGGTTGGCGATGATGCAATTGAAGGAAATGGCCCGGTGTCCGAGCAAACCACTAAGACCAAATATTGCCGAGGACTCCATTTCGATGTTGGCAAATCGCTTCCCCTTGTATTCGAATGACTGAAGGGTGTCGATTAACTTTGGGTATCGTCTGGCAAGCCTCAATTCCCTTCCCTGTGGCCCGTAAAATCCATGCATGGTGGTGGTGATTCCCGTTTTATAGTGGGACCTAAACTGTTCGATGAGCTCGGGATGTGCCTGTGTAAGATACACCGGATAGGAGAGCCCGCGACGGTGAAAGTGAAACCGGATGGCCTTTTCCAATTCAGCAAAAAATGGGTCTGGATTCTCTGCTTGCTGGTACATAAACATTAGAGCATCAAATCCCAGGGCATATTCAGAAACAACCACGGTATCTACATCGGTTTCCGGGTCTATACTTCCGCTGGTACCCAGCCTTACAAAAGTAAGTTGCCGGAACTTCCCCCGGATTTCTCGCTTTTCCAGGTCGATATTGGCCACGGCGTCCAGTTCATTGATCGCAATGTCAATATTTGAGGTGCTTATTCCCGTGGACATTACTGACAGGGGCTTCCCCCTCAGGGTCCCGGTATGGGTGATAAATTCCCGCTTTTCTCTTTTGATGTCGATTGTGTCAAAAAAGGAAGAAACTACCTCCACGCGCTGCGGGTCCCCCACAAGTATGATGGTGTCTGCAATGTCATCGCCACACAAATCGAGGTGGTATATTCTACCTGCATCGTTAATTATCAGATTCGCTGTATCCCATTTTTCCATATTCCTGTCTTTTAGCGGCCTAAAGGTAATAAATTACGGCCTCATGTCTTGTAACCCCTTGAATTAAATTCACCACTGTGTTTTTCGCCCTGCACATTAAGTCAAGCCTCCACTTTCCACATTTTTTCCACAGTTAAAAGGTGGAAATTAACATACATTATGCATAAATTTTATGTGAAAATAGCTGTTAATTAATTGATAGTAAATTTTAATCACAGACCCCAAAAGCAGTGGATAACTTTTCCACAGAGATTTTCTCCTCTTTTAGATTCAACAACAGTCACTCAGGCTGTAGAACAAAATCGTCCAGTATTTTTATTGAAACCCGCATGTTTTTGTGCTCTTGGTGAGAATTCTCCGGTCTGGGATAAATCATCCTGTGGTTGGCGTACCCCTTCCATTCCAGGCGGTTGGAATCTATCCCATTATCAATCAGGTAGTTGAAAATGGACCTGGCCCGTTTTTCTGAGAGCTCTTGAAGATTGTGCTCCGATCTAATACCTGGTGGAAAGTTTACATGCCCCTGAATCTCAAATCGATAATCGGAGGCCTTGCTAATCATCATCAGCAGACGGGGAAGCTCGTACAGGCTCTCATGGTACACTTTTGCAGTTGTGGGATAAAACAATATATCCTGGAAATCAAACTGGTTTCCAGCCTGTAGTTCGTAAGGATGAATGACCCCCAGTCCCGGGCCGGTGCGTGCTGGACTGAAAAAACGGGGTTCCATGTAGTGGTCTTTGGAGAAAAACTCGAGAGAAAAATTTTCACCTTTGGGTACTGGAATGCAAAATACTCCTGAAGATGGCACGGTAAAGGTGTCCTGGTGAAATCGGGTGCCCAGCAGAATAATCCCCTCCATATCTTGCTCTTTTTCTGCTTCTGAAGAGAAACTTCCCGAAATCATTAGGACAGGACGGTACATTCCGGCTTGCACTTTAACCGACCGGTTGACTCTTCTTCCAGAAGTAGTCTCATTGGAGGCCAAAGGAGTTTCTTCTCCGTAAACATATTCAATAAACTGAGTGTTTTCCACCCCTCTTTTCTCAAGTTTCTCTCTCGCAAAATCCAGTCGCCTTTGAGCAAGTTTTAAATTGTATTCAGGACTCCCCACGCTGTCTGTCCTGGCTTCCATCCTAACAATAAATTCGGTTTGGTTGCGAAGAGCTCTGAGGAGTTTGTTGATATCATTTTCCGGAAGCGAGTCGGT
>PWJP01000153.1 GCA_003559985.1 Saprospirales bacterium | reverse complement strand
TTGAAGACAGCATCTGATGTGTTTCGCTGTTGTCCCCATACAACCAAAGTGTTTGATCGTCTTCCGGCAATATTTTTTTGAGAAGTGTGGTCTTGCCGGTCTGCCTTGCTCCAAACAAAACTACTGCCTTCCCCAGGTTCAGCTTGCTAAAAATTTGTTCCTCTAATTTCCTTTGAATCACGACAACGGACATTATTACCTTTATAAAAACGTAAATTTAAGCATTCACCGGCATTAATACACAATTTTAGACCTGTTTTTGTGTATGAATACGCAAAATCACAGGTGTTTTTGTGTATTGGAGCACATAATTCTGACAGGGAATTTCATGGTGGATTGTGATCAATGGAATGGGATGTAGGGATATTAAGGACGCAGGGCATTGCGTGTCCAGGGTTCCAGGATTTCCATTGGATGGGCAGGACAAATACGCACGGCCGTGCGTATCTACAGATATTTCCGTCAGTTCGTATATGATCAATGGGATTTTCGGGTGTTAAGGACGCAGGGCATTGCGTCCCTACAAAAGATTTTTTTCAAATCCTATCCGCTAGCCCCTAGCCCCCCCAAAGCTTTGGGGGGGGGGCCATTTCAATTGTCAAATAAATCCTTTGCGCCATTCTTTGCGGCTTCGCGGCTTTGCGCGAAACCAATATCCTATACATCGATTTTCCCAAAAGTCTGAACCTTCGCAAAAAATCAGGAATCTCGCCCGAAACAAAAATTGTCCATTGTCAACTGTCAATTGTAAATTGTCCACTATCCATTGTCAATTGAACAATCATTCCTCCAACAAAGGTCCTTCCTCCTCTCTTCCGTCATCCAGAGTTCTGGTCGCTCGCTCTTCTTTGTCCTTTTTGCAGAAAAGGCGGATACCCTGCATAAATTCCTCAATGGTTTCAAATTCACGTCTGAAGGAGACACCCACGCTGTGTCGGTTTCTCCTGCCTTCGGCTACGTAGTCGTAATTGGTAGTCATGCGCAGGCGCCATCGGCGGTCGGGGGTGATGAAATACTCCACCGTTCCGTAAGGTGCGAGAAAGGGCTCATTGGAAAAGAAGCTCTCGCGGACGTAGTTGCCACCCACATCCAGTTGGATACGGTCGTCAAAAAGAGAGGGCCGCAATCCAATTCGAACCTCGCTTTGGCGGGTGTCAATCCGGCCCGCTTCGACAAACTCCCCGGTGGGCAATACATACCCCACGTCCATTTCAATCCCGGAGATAAATCCGACATCCTCGAAGGCGTTGGAGAGCAGATCGGACAAATAGAGGGATAACTGTGTACTGAGCCATTCATTAACCGTATTGGTGATGGCCGCCACGGAGGTCTCTATATTGAAGGAGGAGGGCAAAAATCCACCGATGACCACGAGGGCAAAAACATGGCGGTTCATCTCATCGGGATTGTCTTCCAGATCGAGTATTTTGCGGTCGGTCAGGGTGCGCAACTGGCCGGTGAGGTTCGGAAAACTGATGTTGAAGTTAATTTCCGGGTTATTGAGGTATCCCTGCAACATCATATTGAGATCAACTGGTGTGGATTGTCTTGCTTCTGCCAGAACTTCGGCACTGACTGCCCCACCCTGAAGATAATCCTCAATAAAAGCATACGGTGCTGCATTCAGGCCAGAATAAGTGGCTTCGATATCAATTATCGCATCAAAGGGGTCACCCGTCCATTGGATATTTCCACCACTCAGCACCTCAAAGGGTTTGTTGATTTGCAGCAGGGCAAAAGTATTGGCGAAGAGGTATTTACCCTCCCTGATGTCATAGTCTCCAAAGATGTTGAAATCTCCGTTTCTCGTCAAACTCACCTGGAAATTGCCATTGCCCCTTCCCTGGAGAATATCCCCGGTCTGTTCATTAAAAATAATCTGTACTTCCGCATCTTCATTGACCGACATATCCAACTGAAAGTTCACCCCGGTTACATCGCGGAAAAAGGATCTCTCCTCCTCCACAAGGTCCTCTTCAAAACTGATAAAATCAATCTCTCCGGATTCAATATGCTCACCCACCAGGATGTTGAAATTCGTTCCCGGACCATTTACTGCAGTCACCCTGATATCCGGTCTTTCAAAGCTCCCCCTGAATGAGGCGTCCAACTGTCCCAGGATAGTACCGTAATAGAGGTCACTGTCCTCCCTCCGGGTATCGAGTCCCAGAATGCGGTTGGAAGTTATTTCAGCATTCAACACCAGGTCGCCGAAATTTTGGTGCATAATTCCCCCGTTTATGCGGGCGGTATTCCCGAGTCGGTCGGTTATTTCAAGACCGGTCATATCGATCATATCCCCGGTGATATTGACTCGTTGGTTGTCTGTATTAAAAGTGACACCCAGTATTTCTACCTTACTGGATGTATTGAAAATGTAGGCGTGCCCATCGGTGTTGAGGTGGCTGGGATTGTTGCCTGTAATCGAAAGTTCTCCGTCAAAAGTACCCCTGGTTCCGCTCACGCCATCTTCGATAATATTTTGGAAGATCATCATCGGGAAGGACTCAATACCGAGGTTTAAATCCACCAGATAGCTGTCATCAGGCACTTCATCTCTATCCAAATACACAGACCCTCCACCTGAAAGCCTCCGATCCGGGTGGGTGGTTTCAAAATCCAGTTTGAGGGGATGAGGTCCGGTTTGCAAGCCGGCGATTAAATTCAGGTCTCCGTATCCTATGCCCTGAAAAACGAGGTCACTCACCAACAAATCTGCTTGCAGGGCATCTATGTCAAAAATATTGGCTACTTCCAATTCTGCATTGAGGTCGCCACTCAGCAAGTATCGGGGATCGTCGATCAATTCATTCAGGAGGTCAATGTTTACACCACTGATACTCAGATTCACACCCCGGTCATTGATACTTTCTATTTCCAGCCTTCTATCCTCACTTGAAAAAGCGAGATTTTGCGTTTGGAAAAATTCCCTTCCCACTATCAACTGATTGTGATCCTGCACATTCCAATCATCGCCGAAAAGGGTGAGTTGACTATCGGAAAATCTAAAGGCCCAGTGGTCATCACCGTGCATAAAACTCCTGCCCTCTATCTGCATTCGATCGACAACTGTCCCGTATTCAGATGTATTCAAGGCGAATCCAATGGTATCGGGCCCGAAATCCAGGAAAAAAGTGGTGGGGTTAATTTCTCTGATATTGCCCAGGTCGAGTTTCTCCGAGGTTATCACCGCGTTTCCAACAGGGCCGTTAAAATCAACCAATCCGTAAAAGGACTCCGCCCCGGAATCACCAAATCGAAGCTCGGGGAATGAAAACTCAAGCTGGTACAACTCCTCATTGGAATTTACTTCACCCCAGATTCTGCTGTTTCTCAAAGTGTCCAAATCCGGTGCAAAAAGCCATGTAAGCGCCCGTGAATCCACAAGCTCCAAATCATAGGTAAAATCCGCCCTGGGTACCTGTTCAGTGGTATCTGAACCAAATACAAGAGGTGCGTAGCTGTAGTTCTTCAGGGCGTAATTTTTAAACAATGTGCCAAAGTCTTCGAAAAAATAGACGCCGTCCAACTCCAGATTCAGGATGTCTGATTGCACATGAAAGTTTTTCAGACTGTCAGCTGTGACAGTAGCAACCGCGGACAACTCATTTATTTCAGTGTGCATGCTGTCCGGCACTGTGATGGCGAAATCATTTATAAAAAGAGAACCCTCGGGGTATTTCAGATTCAATTGGGTAATATCTGCAGAAAAGACACCACTTAACTCAAACTCCCGCTCGGTCAGGTACAGTTCTTTGGTATTCATCTTGTGCAGATCGATATCAGCATTGACCCTGAATCGATCGCCCCCGTAAAATACAGCTCCGATCAACTCGAAGTCCAGGTTTGGGTCCTCTGTGCTAAAGAAGCCGTCAAAAAAGGTATTGGTGATGTATCCGTCCATGGCCAGGTTGGCGTAGTCGTAGCCGCGGAAGGAAAAATTCTCGATCTGTGCCCGCAGATCTGCATAAATAAAGTCCTCTGTAAGGCCCATACCCTCATCCACTTCGGCACTAAAAGTCATGGGTCCGAAATCCGGGTTGCCGGTCCAGGTGGCCAGGTCGAAATCTTTTATCTCGATCATTCCGCTGTATAGCGCATTTTCTACACCATTCAAAACGTCCAACCGCATGTCGGTCCTGAGCAAGCCGAGGTCTGTTTTCAGCAAGCCCTCCGCCACAAAGTCTCTGAAATAGCCGTCAAACCGGCCCGTGAATTCGAGGTTTCCGAGTTTGTAAAAATTGTCAGGGGCATCAAAACCGGGCACCATATCTTTCAGACCATCCATACTGGTCTTCAATTTGCTGATCTGCAATCTCAGCAATTCACTTCCCTGATGAGTCAGATCACGGGAGGAGAAATTGCCGTCCAGCACAAAGGATTCACCAATTTCTATGTGAATATCATCCCCACGCAGTTGATTGATGTTGCCGGAAAATTGACCAGTCAGGCTTAATAATTTGTCGCTGTTTTTCTTAAAAAAATCATTGTTTGCGAGCTCGGGAATGAAGTACAGGACTTCGGACAACTGAATCTCTGCTCTATTAAAATTGGTATTCAAATTCACTTCATCCACAAAATTCTCAAAACTCTCGAAACTTGCGTACTCCAGTAAAAGGTCCTCGTCAATAAATGACTTTTCAGTGAGCAATCGCAATCCCCTGAGTTCCAATTTTTGATCCGTCAGGGCCAAACTCTCCGCATTGAAGTCCATCACCTTTATCTGATCATCAATATTGAAAACCAGCAGATTTGGGACAGTGAAAATACCCAAACTGTCCAAAGTGAGATCCGTCAGTTGCAGCTCGATGTCAGTTACGTCCAACTCCTTACTATTGAAGCGGGGCAAGTCTTTCGCTAAATATGGAGGAACTGAGTCATTCCTGACCCTGAAATTTCCATTTCGAAGTTCAAAATACTCCACTGAGAGGTCTATATCCTGAGATATTCGGAAAGGTTCCTCCCAGCGTTTTAACAAATCCTCCGGTATGTCTTTCACAAAATCAGGGCCGGGTGTCAACAACTCGAAATCAATCCCATCTGCGATCACCGAACTCAGTGAAAATCGCTGCTCAGCAGGATCAACTTCATTGAGTGAAATAAAAAGCTTTTCGGAAGATATCCGCTGTCGTGTCCCCCGAAACTGATCATCCACAAAGACTTTGGTATTGTATGCGGAAATCCCGTCAATTGAAAATGCTATGCGGGATTGCTCAGTCTCTTCCTGCTGGGGCATTTTTTCTTGTGTTCGTTTTGCGGCGTATTGAAAAATATTATCCGGTCTGTCAGGGCCGGTTACGATATTGAGCCGGGTGCCATCCAGACGAATGTCGTTGATTTCCAGCGTTCTTCTGAAAAGGGAAGTAAGGGGTCTCTTGGTCGTCCCGTACATTTTTTCAGCGTAGAGTAGCGTATCTCCATCGTGGTAATGCACCAAAAAATCCTCTATCTCGAGGCGATTGATGAAGTTGAAATTAACCTTTCCGACTGTGACTTCAAGGCCGAGGTCTTTGGCCATTGAATTTGCCACCCAGGAGGTGAGTGGCTGCTGCACAAAGGGCATTCGAAGCGAAACAACTGCCACAATCAACAATAGCAAAGCCAGGCCGGTGATTTTCAACCACCTGGGTATCCTCCTCCCCTTTTTGGGTATCTCCTTTTCTTTGCTGGTGTTTTTTGACATTGCTTCTCAAATTATACAACGAATGCAGCATCAATAAATTCAATCAGGCGGTCATTTTACCGATTCTATTGACGATGCACCACCATTGATACGAAATGCCGGGGTAAATGTTACACCCTCGCTGCAGACATTCCTCAGATATGATCCCGGCTACACATTGATTTTCTCGACCCTCGAGCAATTATTCTCATAGAAAATTTCATTCTGCTCAAGCATTTTTATAAGCCTCAAAAATCCTTATACACTGAACCGCTTCCTTCACATCGTGCACCCGCAATACAGATGCGCCGGATTCCAGGGCTTTAAAGTGAAGTGCTGTGTTGACCGCCAGGACATCCTCCGGGTCGGCACCCAGCGTTTTGTACATAAACGACTTCCGGGAAATACCGACCATCATCGGGCGATTGAGCGTTAAAAAGGTCTCGACCTGCCTGAGCAATGTAAAATTGTGCTGTATGGTTTTTGAAAAACCAAATCCCGGATCGATAATGATGTCATCCACTCCTTTCTGTCTCAGCAAGTGAAGTCTGTTAGTAAAATACGCATAAATTTCCGCCACTAAATCCTCATAGTCGGCGTGACGGGCCATGACCTCGGGTTTGGCTTTGTTGTGCATCAACACGTATGGTACATTTTCCTCCGCAACCACCTCCCAGATTAAGGGATCAAAAAGCCCACCGCTGATGTCGTTAATAATATGCGCACCCGATTGGATTGCCCTTTTGGCCACCTCCGCCCTGTAGGTATCCGCCGAGATAAAAATATCCCCGCCAAATTCCCTCTCAATGGCCTGAAGTGGTTTTTCCAGCCTTTCCCACTCATCCTCAATGGGTATCTGTGGACTTCCGGGCCGCGTGGAAAGACCTCCAATATCCAGTATGGCAGCCCCCTCCTCCACTGCCTTTTCCGCGTGTTTTAATACCTCCTCAGTTTGCTGATAATCCAGGCTGTGATAAAAGGAATCGGGGCTCACATTGATGACCGCCATGACCACCGGACGCTTCAAATCCAACAAGCTGCCCCTGCAATTGAGGGTGGTCTGAACCGGCCTTATTCCTTCCGACATCCTTATTTAAAATTATCCGCTACAACCGCATTTTTTGGTCCGTTGCTGTAGTCGTAGAATCCGACGCCCGACTTGATTCCGAGGTTACCGGCTTCTACCATATTGACCAAAAGCGGGCAGGGAGCATATTTGGGATTTCCAAAGCCCTCGTACATCACATTCAGGATGGAGTGACAGACATCCAGTCCAATGAAATCCGCCAGTTGAAGCGGTCCCATAGGATGGGCCATTCCGAGTTTCATCACCGAGTCAATTTCTTCCACACCGGCGACACCTTCGTGAAGAGAAATGATAGCCTCATTGATCATCGGCATCAGAATTCTGTTGGCTACAAAGCCCGGGTAGTCGTTCACTTCGACGGGAATCTTACCCAACTTTTTACTGATATCCGTCACGGCATTGGTCACTTCATCAGATGTGGAATATCCCCGGATGACCTCCACCAGCTTCATGATAGGCACCGGATTCATAAAGTGCATTCCGATCACCTTGTCAGCCCTGTTGGTAACAGCCGCAATTTTGGTGATGGAAATGGAGGAAGTATTGGTTGCTAGTATGCAGGATTCAGGCGCGTGCTCATCCAGGTCCTGAAAAATTTTAAACTTAAGTTCGATATTTTCCGTGGCGGCTTCGACTACCAGGTCTGCCTTTTGAACACCGCTCTTCATGTCGGTTTGTGTGGATATATTATTCAGTGCAGCACTTTTCTGGTCGGCAGTGATTTTTTCCTTAGAAACCATCCGCTCCAGATTTTTATCAATAGTGGCAATGGCCTTATCCAACGCCCCCTGGTTGATATCGACAAGTACAACATTGAAGTTTTTCATGGCGAAAACATGGGCTATGCCGTTGCCCATCGTTCCCGCTCCAATAACAGATACATTCTGCATTTTAATTGTGATTTTTGTTTGAAATAGTTACGCAAATGTAATGTTTATCCCCCAATGCTTGTTTACTTTGCAGCAAAGAAGCTGAGAAGTTGGTATGAAAAAAAATGATGTTCTGATATTTTACGTGACCTTTGCCGATGAAAAATCTGCACTGGATACCGGGAGCAAATTGGTGGAGGCAGGTCTCGCAGCTTGTGTCAATGTGATGCCCATCAAAAGCTGCTTCATCTGGCAGGGGCAGGTCGAAAAGGAGGGCGAATTTGTGGCTCTGTTCAAAACCCTGCCAAATCTGGAGGACCGCTTCAGGGCTGAAATGGAGAAAGTCCATCCCTACGATGTGCCCTGTATAATTAGTTGGACCATGAATGCCAATGCCGCTTTTCGGGAGTGGGTAGAATCCAATACAAAGTCTTAATTTTGCGCTGAAATAAAACCGCTTCGATGTCTGTAATAAAAAATGTGAAACGGGTTACGACCCGCACGCTGTACGAAATGAAGGTGGCCAATGAGAAAATCGCCATGCTCACAGCCTACGACTATTCCATGGCAAAAATCATTGACGATGCCGGAATCGACGTAATCCTGGTGGGCGACTCGGCCTCCAATGTAATGGCTGGACACGAAACTACCCTGCCCATCACGCTGGATCAGATGATATATCACGCATCCTCCGTGGTCAGGGGCGTAAAGCGGTCGTTTGTGGTGGTGGACCTTCCGTTTGGAACTTACCAGGGTAATTCCAGTCTGGCACTTGCTTCAGCTATCCGAATTATGAAAGAATCCGGGGCCCACGGAGTCAAGTTGGAAGGCGGCAGCGAAGTCATAGAGTCGGTTAAGCGCATTCTGTCCGCCGGAGTTCCCGTCATGGGGCACCTCGGACTCATGCCGCAATCCATCTACAAATTCGGAACCTATACAGTACGGGCCAAGCAGGATGCAGAAGCGCGCAAACTCATAGAAGATGCAAAATTGCTGACCGAAACGGGTTGCTTTAGCCTGGTTTTGGAAAAAATACCCGCTGACCTGGCTAAAGAAGTGAGCGAAACCATCGATATTCCCACCATCGGAATTGGAGCCGGTCCCGACACGGATGGCCAGGTTTTGGTCACCCACGATATGATGGGGATAACCGCTGAGTTTCACCCCCGTTTTTTGAGGCGTTATCTCCAATTGTACGACGACATGAAAGATGCCGTACAGCGCTACGTTAAAGATGTGAGAAGCACAGATTTTCCCAACGAAAAAGAGAGCTACTGACACCTGGTCAGTGGTTTAAAAAAATAATTAAAACCCCTTTTATTCATCGGAATGGCTCGATTTGCCCTTCAAAGTTTGAAGAATGGAGTGTATATATTTCTTG
>PWJP01000196.1 GCA_003559985.1 Saprospirales bacterium | reverse complement strand
TCTTTTTCTTCTTCATAATAACTCTCTGTATCAAAAACACGGTCATCCAGCGTTGTTCCTTGAATACCCATCGGCTTACGAATTGTGTTATGGTCTTCTATATCTAAAGGAGCAGGAGTTGTATCTAAATAATATGTTGTGCTCTCACTTCCTAAGTATTCTGTCATGAACTCTTCAAATTCTATAGCGTTTTCTGGCATAGATATTCCAATATCATCACTTATCAAACTAAAGTATTCGTAATTCGCATCTAAGAAAAGTTTTCCTAACCCCGCCTGAATTAGTATGTGTGCTAAATTATAATAGTTTCCATTATGCTTAAACCATACGTATGCTAACAGTCTTGGTTCGTCTACGTTATATTCTTTATAACTTGTGACAGGGTCGTGTTGTAAATATATTTCATTAAGGTATCCTTCATTTTCTAACCATTCTACAAACGCTGTTGCTAATTGTCCTTCAGTTGTGTCCATTTCAGGAGCATCCACACCTAACACACGCACGCGCCATTCTTTATCAGGCAATTCAGCATGTTCAAAGATGATGGTATCTGCGTCAATAATGTGTTTTACTTCAGCATCAAACACTTTATCTTTATGTTCGAATTCTGTGATGTCTCCTCCAATTTGCTCAATCTGAATACCGAAGGTGTAGTCGGATTCTGCTTCAGAAATATTAGTTCCATTAATATAATCCTCTTCAGAAACTACATGAGAAAAACCAATCAAAAACGTTTTATTTAGATTGGTTTGTTGTTTCAATATATGTCGAGACATGGCTAAAGGAGAGAATCTGTGCATCTTAGCGTTTATAAACGATTCGCGCGGATAGCCATAATCCCCTGTACTTGCTATATCAAAGTTGATAATAGTCTTAGCCATGTTTTCATTCATTGTTAAGTTTTCGTATATCATACCACGGCGGAAGGGGTGGTTGGTAAAAACCCGCTTATTACTACGGGAGCTGTATGCGGAAACACCCATTATTCATCTGGAAGATTAATACCGTAAGGATTATAGTATCCTAATGCAGTATCATCTCTTGGGTCTTTCTTCTTATTGTCTAATGCGTCTTTATTTACCAGCACAGATTCTGTAGTATCTAACACAAAATCGCTGAACGTTGATATAAGCTTCTTCCGCCATTTATCAGCGTGGTCAGCACGTGCTGCGTAAACTTCTACTGCTTCGTCTTCATCTCTTAGAACTTGCCACGACACTTCATAGCAAAGGTAATTTCTAAGGAAAGAATCGGGGATTCGTGTGTAATTGTTATTCTCATTTTTTTCTGCGTAATCATCAGGGTTTTCGTCTTTGGTATAAGAGAAATCATCTTCATACACAGCGGTTACAGTTGGCAATTGCACAGCCAAATCTTCATTAATAGCGTCTATGCAATCGTCTAAATACGGTAACAATTCGTCCACACGATAGAGCCCTTGTCCCGTTAATTGGTTAATTCTTGATACCATGTCTTTAATACGCATGACGAACCCTCCGTTAAAAGGAATAAGGGGGAGACTCTCATCTCCCCCAGCATCTAAGCAATTTTGTCTTTATCCGTCACATACCGAACATCTTCGAAGTTTGTCTGCTCCATAAATCCGATTTTCTCATCCTCATACTGAAGCTTCTGTTCCAAGATAGGGACAAAGTGTTTATGGATTTGATATCGTTTTCCATCCACAGGAATCGAAATGACACTGTTATTCAAACCGAGCATAATTTGAGAACCGAAATATTTACGGTATACACGCGGGATTGTAACAGTAATAAAATCACTGCGGGGAGCTTTAGCTAACTTTTGCAAAAACGCTTCATTTTGGTGACGTACACCATCAAATACAGCATTCAACTTACGTACCGCATCTTTACGAGCGTCCGTAGTTGTTTTCTGAACTTGTTCTTTAGGTGCATTAGTCCCCAATTTAGCAAGAGTCGTTGCAATCGATTCGCTAATGATTTTAGACAAGATTTCGTTTTGGTCAGTAGCTTGGATAGTCTTGGCATCATTTTTAGGGGTTTTGTGCTCAATTTTAGGTCTGCCAGGACCTTTGTTCTTTGTTGCGTCACTCATGTGACTGCCTCCTTAAATTAGAGTCTTGAACGTTGTGCTAAAATGTGTGCAGGTCTGTTAGCTTGGTCTAGACTCGGGGTGATATTTAATCCAGCAGTGGCAGGCGCTTGAGTCGGTACATGATAGAATACCCAGCAAGCTTCTTCACGAACGAGCTTGAATCCAATAGTGTTAATCTTAAACCCGATAGATTGACGTTGGTCAATTGGGTCAAGAACACCAGCAGAACCTTTTTGCTTAGCATACATCTTAACGTTACCTTCGCCAGTAACTTCAAGTTGTGCTAAAGCGTCTTGTCCAAGCATAATTGCTTTATGAACAGGTAACTGCTTGAATTCAGGAAGCAATGGTTCCATTTGTTCTGCAGTAAACACATGCGTAGTGTTGTCAGCAGCTTCGAGAGTTCCAAGTTCTTCGTATGTAGAACCGTCTCTGTAATAAAGAGTCACAGTATCTTTCGCTGAACTTGCATCGTAAGTTCCCTTGTAATAAATCGCACTTGAATCAATTTGAGTTTCCGTACTTACATTTTGAGTTAACGTAATTGAACTTGAAACTCCATGAATTGCGCGATTTGTCCAAGTCCAACGCACGCGAATTGGAATCCACGAACCATCACTTAAACGGTTATGTGTTTCTGTTGCGGTTGTTGCTCCAGAAAGGTCTGGGTACATTGTGGTATAACTTCCGTCAGATTGCAATACGCGAATCTCATCAGAACGAGAGTCATGTCCAGTGATAACGTCGTCGGTGTCTTCCTTATATTCTTCTGCAACGTGGTAAGTACGTGTACTTGTGATGTTAGCATAAAGGTAAGGTGTTGAACCGTCTCCAGTTTCTGACCCGTCATAACACGGATGTTCTGTATAAACGCGTAGTGTTGCTGTACTTCCGTCTAACCACTCACCTGGGTTCGCAAGTTCATACCCATAGTGATAGTCATCAAATTGAGTCTTGATAAACTTGATACCAAACAATTCAGGAAGTGAACCGTCTTTATAATGCGGGATTCCATTATTAGAACCAAGATACTCAAGAATCAAGTCATCTTTCATAAGGTCCCAATAATGTTCTTCAGAAGTAATAACGTGGAACATACCGTCAATCGGTCTAACTAACAATCTGTGTAGCTTGAGTGCGGTTAAACGGAATTCAGCAAGTCCTACAGTATCTCCTACTTGAAGTTCACCGAGGTTAGCGCGGTTCTGTGCATAAACCTTCATGGTGGTGTTAAGCATTTCTTGACGAGCAAGGCGTTGCATGGTTCGAACTGCAACATCCCCATATTCTTGTGCATATTCCATGATGATTGGGTCTAACAATTTCCACTCAACGCGGTCTGAGAATTCCATATAACGTCCATATTGATGGAAAATACCTTCAATACGTTCCTTTTTGGTTTTGTCAGACGCAGGTGGAATACCTTCCAATAACGGCACAGTGTGCTCTGTTAGTGGGAAGCTTCTACGAATAGTCCATTTTTCATGACCTTTGGGCATCGTATACGGTTTCGCATAACGTAGATACACATACTCGTCCTGACTAATCTTGATTTTATCAAGCATCATCTGGTCGTAGTAAAGCTCAATGCGATGTGCATCCATGTCTAGCTCATCTTCTCTGTTGAGCTTATCAACGAGCGTATTTATGCCAAGTCGCTCTGCCAAAGCGGCAAGGTTGGCTCCAGCCATAACAATTTCTCTCCTCTACTTTAATTTAGGTTATTTTGTTGCTTTTTCGATTTTATCTAGTATCTCTGAAATCGGTTTACCCTTTTGCGTTCTTTGAGGACTTTTAGGTCCTGTTGAAGGCGCGAGTCCATCTTGTTGTTCCAACAATTGCTTCTTGGTCCGCTCCTCAACATCACGCACAAGAGCATCATGATTAATCGACACATAGATATCCCTAACCGACATAGGGGAAGTTAAAATATCGTAGCCTCGTTTATCAGCATCGTCAGCAAATTTTTTCAACTGTTCGTTGCTAAGGTTGAACTCGTCTCTTACTTTTTGGAGTTCATACGCTTTTTGAGAAACCTTTTGGTCCTCTTTTTCTCGCTCACGTTCTGATTTTAATTCGGCTATTTCTTTACGAAGTTCTGAGATTTCTGAGTTGTTCTCATCGACTTGCTGCTTCGTGTCAGCATCTTTTTCTTGAGTCGACGGCTGCGCTGCCGAACTCTCGAGCTTTTTAGCCAAGTCTTCATTTTCTTTGGTCAACTCGCTAATTCTTTTTCGCATTGCTGCGAAGGCATGTCCGCTCTCCTTAGTAGGGGTCTCTTCATCCTTAGACTTCGAATCGGCGTCTGGGTCTTCTTGAGATTTAGGGTCTTGTTCTTTAGACGGGTCTTCGTTGTCTTTAGGATTCTCGTCATCTTCTATTCCATCGATAACGGTTTGGATGTTTTTCTTGTTTTCATCCACTGCCTGCATACTCCTTTCCTATAAATTGGCGAAATTTATAGAGGGAAATTTGTTATGGGGTGTCTCCACCCTTTCATTTTTATTATAATCTACATTTGAACATTTGTCTATTGCTTACTTTGGGCCTGTTTACGCATGACTGCAGGTTCGCGTGAAGCAGCTCGTTCGTCTGCCAACTGTTTAACAGCTTCTTCAGGACGCATACCTTCTTCGGTCATTGCACCAAAACTTGCAATTTCTGCACTAATATCTTCGTAATCATTTCGAAGTCTATCTAACTTCATACGGTCAAGAATCATATCCTTTTGTGGGAAGTCTTGGAAGAATAACCACTCTTCAGGACTAAGCAATTCAATCTCACCTTGATACTGCATTTGAACTTGCATAATCATATTTGCTGATTCAGCTAAGCGTTGTCTGTTCTTAGGTAGTAACGGACTAGCATCAATATGATATGCGAACTTCGTAATGTTGTCGTGGTATTTTCCTTTATACTCTGTGAAGTCAACTTCTAAAGCTTTTCGTTCGTTTTCTTCGTAAGTCGCATTTGTCACAAAGGAACGTTCACCACCGTAATACACATAGAAATCTAAAATGGTTCTAGTTAAATCTCTAGCATACTTCTCAATCATTTGGATTCTCGTGTTGTCTGTCATAGTTGCACGAGACTGAAGTCGCTCCATTCCACCTGTAGTTGTTACTGAAGCAGTATCCCGTCCTGTGTACTTATCATCGATTCCTGTAATCCGTGCAATAGACTGTTCTAGTCTTTCTGCAATCACTTGTAAATTATCAGGAAGCGCTGGGAAGTCTAAACGGTGAACCGTCTTCGTAACATCTCCCTCATGGATTGGGAAAATACGGTCAGGCATATTTAAATCTTTCTTAATACGCTCTGGTAATAATCCCGACCTCGTATCGAGAAGGATGGGTGTGCGTTGGGCCGCATAGGTATGCGTAACTGCTATAGAATCAAGGATATTTAGAGAAAGGGCATTCTTCAAAATACGTTCAACTACGCCAACACCATATCCATCCCTCTCTGGAGGCGAGGCATATAGCGCAACTAGGGGGAAGTAGTTAGGCTTTATGCCTTTTTTAGTTTCAAGGATAACTAGATTATCTGTGTAAATAATCTGGTCAACACGATATCCGCCTTTTTCAAGGGCGGTCTTTTTAAATGCAATAAAAATAGCAACCATACCTTCAGCCATAGGTGTAACGCCTTTAGTGTGGTAGCCTTTTCCAACGTCTGCTTGAGACGATGTGTTGATATATTGCATTTTATTTTTATCTTCTTCTTTTTGGTCCTTGTCATCAAGAAGCTCATCTTTAGCTTGTGGATATTTTGCTATGGTATTTTCATAACTATCCTCAGTGAGAATATAAACAGCCCGACCTTCTTGGAAATCTTCATAGTTAGGGTCGAGTAAAACAGCCATAGCGTCTCTAGGAATAAACTCCATTTGGCCTTTGTTTTTAATATCGTTAATAGTGAATGATTCAGAATTGTCCCAACCGCATTGCAAAAAGCTTACATTTAAAAGCGCGGTTCTAGAACCTAACTGAAGTTGTTTGTGACCTAATTCTTGACGGTTGTATTCAAATTCGATGAACTTGTTTAATGTTCTTGTTTCTTCATAAAGCTCATCATCATCTTTGTCGCTTCCCCCGTCAATAGGAAGAACATCTGCGATATAAGGGGCGCTGAATGTGCTGTTTACAATATTGTCTTTTACGTAGTAAACATAATTCGTATCGGGAATAATCTGATGTTGCGGGAGTTTTGTTCTTAAAGTATCCCAAAATTCTCCTGAATCGTAAGCATCGATTAATTTCCACATTCGCTCCTTTCTTGCGCGTCTTGATTTGAAATGCTTTCTTAACTCGTCAACTTCTTGAATCGTATAGCCAAAATCTTCTTCAAATTTAGCATGTGTCATCTCTCAGTGCCCTCCTTTCCTTCTAAGGTATCATTAATAAGGTCTGCCGCTGCTCGCTCAAGCGTAAGATAATCCTCTGTCATCTCTTGAGCTTCTGTTTTCTTCTCACGGAACTTATCAAGTTTCTTTTCGTAAGACTCCACCAGTCTCCTAATTTCTGCGTCATACGCTTGTGTATCTTTATCAGGAGGTTGCTTAACGGTGATTGTTGACGGAAACTCAATCTTCGTCTGTTCCTGAGGCGGAGCGGTGTTTGTCTTAAACATGATAATCGCAATCGTGATGGTGGTAGAAATCTGTGCGAAAATTAAAAATATAATCGCATACGGGAAAAAGTTTTCCACTAAAAATTACCTCCTACTGGGAACAAACTAGCTGGGCCTTCTCGATTGTCTTCGGTGGTAGTAGAGGACTCAGCAAGCGGATTCCACTGGTCTTTTAATCTCGTCGTAATCGCTGGGCGGTCTGTTGGTGTGTACTGGTGTACTTTGCTATCTGGTACTTTTAAGTTACGAGAAACTTTACTGGTAATAAACTCTACCGCGTTCACGCCGTGGTTGCGAATGTCAACAGGCTTGTCGTCTTTCTTAGTCCGTTTTTCAAGGGACTTGGGCGGGAACTTATATTCAAGCGCTTCTTTGTTAGTATGCTTAAACCCTTCTTCAAAAAAGTAAGAGCGCGCTGAATCAATTAAGTCGTTTAGGTGCAAAATCCGATAGTCTAAGTTAACTTCGCCTGGTAAAAAGTAACACCCTTCTTCTTTAAGTAACGTTCCGATTGTCTTCTTATCACTTACACGCGTGCGCGTTGCGTAACTAATCGGGTCCATACGCGGAAGCGTGTAAACCGAGTTAGGCGGAACAACCCTTCTAACGTGCTCGCGATACTTTTTGGCGATTTGTGAAATACTCATGTTGCTTAATACTAATTCGCTATACCAAAATATCGCTGCTCTTCCGTATACTTCGCCCTTAAGGTCTAGGGCTCCGAAAACGAAGTGGCTGTTGTCGCTAAGCCCGTAGTCGAAACCGATAAGTCGCGGCCATTCTGGTGGAATTTGGAAATCTGGAACGATATTCGTCTGCCAGTTTGGATAAACAAGACCTTCAGAATACCTAAACGAACCTTTAAGGAACCGTCTAATCCACCACTCTGGCTTTCCTCGTGCCATGTTTTCGTAAAAATTCTGAGGTAGGTAAGTATTTGCTTTAGTGGGAATGATGTGGCTGGTCATAAACGGAACAGCATCCGCTGGTGGGACCCGATACTCCTCATCTGTTTCGTAATGCAAATGGATTTTGCCTGATTTTAAAAGCGCTTCGTCTTTAATCCAATTCGCATCGGGGTTTGACTCCGTTACCAGCTGAATCCAGTTGAGCTTTTCCTTCTTTCGCATCGACTGTGTATCTGGGTCGTACTCAACAAGCGGCTTACCGTTTGCATCGGTGTAATAAACAATCGCGGCGTCGTTACGAATACGCGACTGAAGCTGAACATACGCCTCATACTTAACCTCTGATGCCTCTACAACATGCGCGCGAGAAAGGTTGTATGACCGTATATCTCCTATCTCGGCTAGGTGGCGCCAGTAAATGATGTGCAAATTGATTAACGTTATCATATTCTTCTGGCGGTTGTATTGTTTAACAAATTCTTCTGGGAGGTCTCTCTCGAGGTCTTTTCTAATCGTGTTCTCTAACTGAACAAGTGTGTCCGCCCCGATAAGCGTCTCTCCGTTAGGCGTTATAAGGGAGTGCTTAAGGTCCGCCATGTAAGTCGTGTATGTCTTTCCTGAACCATACGCGCCTAAAACGTTAAGGTAATGTGAGGAATCTGTGAGAATGTGATGCTGATGCGGAAGCGGGACCGCCGCAAGGTAGAAGGTTTTACAAGAATAATCGGAACACCGCATCCAGTTAGAACAATCCGAACCTCTTATCGACTGCGCGGGGATGAGTGGGAGGTAGCAATTCGGACATCTAAGCGTGGAGCGGTCTATGTAAGTGTATGCGTTAACTGGATTTGGTTGATTTTTTGAGGACATCGTCCTGAGCCTTTAAGATGGCTTTGTCTGTTAACTTTGAAAACCGATTATCTTTTCCTTCTGGGTGGAACTTGTCAATCATTAAGCTGAATCCCCAAACAGCTCTCTCGTATATCGACTTCTTAAGGGCTGGTCGAGACTTCTCTGGAATGTCCTTGTGCTTTGAAAAGGTTGTGAGGGTCTCGTGCTGGACCGTATTGAAAGAATCGAGTATCTCTTCCAGCTTCCATTGGCCGTGCATGTGCATCTGCACCTGCTTGTCCTCCTTAAGTGCAATGACGATTATCTTGTCTGATTCGAGGATGTGCTTTTTGTTGATTTGAAGTTTTGCCATGATATGCCTCCTTTCAAGACCATTATACGGTGCATGGGCAAATTTTTCCAATTTTTATATGTTTAGATTTTTTTTTAGATTTTTTTTAGAAAGAAAAATTTAGGGATAAAAATGTTAAGCATGTATTCGGTAATCAAACGCCGCTAGGGGTCTTTAAGACTGATTTTAAAGCCCACCCCCTTTTATTAAAAGGACCTCGTAGCGGCAAAATTCTAAGGAAAGGAGG
>PWJP01000209.1 GCA_003559985.1 Saprospirales bacterium | reverse complement strand
TTTCGGAATTGTCGTTATTCCAATCGTAAGTGTGCAGGTCAGCCGCCCAGGACATACCCCTGGCTGAGGAGTCAATTCCGGAAGCTACCATAGTACCCGCGACATGGGTGGCGTGACCAGATAACTGAGTCGCTCCGTCTTTTTGCTCTGCTCTGCCTTCGAATTCAATGTGGGAGGTTCTTACTGCGCCACCGTCCCATATACCTAGTAGCTGACCCTCTCCGCTCAGGTTCAGTCCTGCAGAACCACCTGAATACAACTCACTGGTGTTGATCATATCTGCTCCACCGGCATTGTGGGTGATATAGTACACAGGTCTTCTGTTTTCAAATCGCATCAATTCACTAATGGTGCCGTCTTCCATTTCCAACCTTACCGGCAAATTGAGTCTTTCAGCCAGTTCCCTGGCCTCGGTTTTATCTCTCTCAAAATTCTTTTCAAGCGAGTCGGAAGTTATAATTGGAGTGAATTGCTCAATCTGTGAATGTCCCTGCACTCCAAAAAAAATGGTCAGAAACAATGAGAACAAAAGTGTGAGAGTAAGTTTGGTATTAGGCATTATCTATATAAATTTTTAAAATCAAGCGAGTTCCGGTGTTCGTTTCTTTACAGAAGAGACAAAATACATTCCGATCTCACCCTTATTTTTGGCGTGAATTTTACCGCGATAAACGCAATCAAATTCGCCATTGATTTTTTGATAGGTGCTTTCGGACACATTAACCATATCGGCTTTGCCGGAGGATTCCATCCTGGCAGCGGTATTGACCGTATCGCCCCAGATATCGTACTGGAATTTATTTTTTCCAACTATACCTGCCACCACAGGACCGGTATTAATACCAACTCTAACTCCCATGGCGGGAAGCCCTTTATCCTTTCGGCCTTCAAAATACTGTATCATGGCTTCTTGCATTTCGATAGCAGCGCGAACGACATCCACTGCATGGGTTTCATTGGGCGAGGGAAGACCGCCGGCTGCCATGTATGCATCACCAATGGTCTTGATTTTTTCAACCCCGTGTCTTGCCACAATATCGTCAAAAATACTGAAGCATTCGTGGATTACTTCCACCACCTCCCCGGGCTCCATTTTTTCAGAAAACTTCGTAAAACCGACAAAATCAGTAAATAGCACAGAGACCTCATCGAAGTACCGGCTTTCAGCATGGCCATGAGCCTTTAATTCATCCGCTGTTTCTTTGGGTAAGATATTGAGCAATAAGCCATCGCTGCGTTCCTTTTCCTTGCCGATTCGCCTCCTCTGAACGAGAAAAACACCGGCCAAAAGCGACATCAATACGAGTCCACCGATAAAGGCATTCAACTGAAGATTTTTCCGTCTGATCTGTTCGCGGTTAACGGCTCTGATTTTTTCCTGCTCAGCTTCGGCCAGGGCTTCTCTTTTTTCCATTTCATAGGTAAAGTGCTGCCGCATGACCTCCCTTTGATTCTCTCTGTTGAGAATACTGTCACGCATGGCAATGTACAATTCGTACATTTCGAGGGCTTCGGTACTTCTGCCTGCCTCCCGGTAAACATAGTAAAGCGATTCTGCGGCATTTCTTATGTCTCGTATCACACCCGTGCCTTCGGCCAACCTCAATCCCTCGCGTCCACTTTCAATCGCAAGACCGTGCTGTTGTGTCTCAGAATAAACCCTGGAAAGATTGGTAAGCGAGGTGGAAATTTCCTTTTGGTCACCGATTTCCTCTGCATAACCCCTGCCCCTATCAATATGCACAAGGGCGTTTTCGTAATCACCCTTTAATTTGTAAATCAAACCAATGTTGTTAAGTGTCAGGGCCATTGCGTGCTTGTCACCGACCTCCTCCTCCAATCTGAGGCTTTCAAATTGCTTGTCCAGGGCTTCATCCAGTTTTCCCATGTTTTCATAAACCAATGCCAGGTTGGTCAACATGCTGGCCATGCCCCTTTTGTGCTCCAGGTCTTCCAGTATGTCCAAACATCTTGAGAAAAACTCCATGGCCTGTGGATCGTCGCCCTGATCGAAGTAAA
The DNA here is from genome assembly GCA_003559985.1 of Saprospirales bacterium. Taxonomy (GTDB): domain Bacteria; phylum Bacteroidota; class Bacteroidia; order Chitinophagales; family Saprospiraceae; genus PWJY01. Next base: position 7,094 of record PWJP01000209.1, on the reverse strand, counting down.
TAACTCCGATGTTGTTGAGGGTGCCAGCCATTCCGATTTGATCACCCAATCTCTCCTGAATACGCAGGGTTCTGGTAAAGTAATCAATTGCCTGGTCGTACTGTGCCTGGACTACATACACATTCCCAATATTGTTGAGCGCCCGGGTCATTTCAGATTCATTTCCCAGTTCTTCAATGATCTCCAGGGCCTCGTAATACTTCACCAGAGCTTCCGTATAGTCGCCTTTATTAAAATTGGCAATACCAATCAAAAGTAGGGCTCTTGCCTTTTGCAAGCCCATATCCTTTTCTTCTGCAAAATGGAACTTCATCTCTGCAAGCTGTGCTGCGCTGTCCGGATCTACACTCAACAAACCATCCCTTGCCATATCGTGAAGTGCATTCAATCGAATTGAATCGGTCATTTCAGTGTTTTGCCACACATTCCAGAGTGAATCGGTATCTACTTGTGCGGTTAAATCCACACAGAAGAAGGCAATTGCAAAAATCGCAACAACCAGAGGCTGTAAAGTTATTTTGTAAAACTGCATGACACCATCGCTATTTGAAGTTTGTTAAAAAAATCAATCAATCCTAAGCAACTTGATCACCTGGTTCCAATCCCTTGTTTCTAAAAGAAGATAGATCGCACCGCTAGATTCTCCATCCAAATTGAGATCGTAGCGATTCAGTCCCTCAACAGCATCAAACCGGCTGTCGTAAATTACTGCTCCTGCTGCATCAAAAACCCTGATGTTAACCGGCTGATTCTCCGGCATCTCAAAATTAACTACCGTCAAATTCCGGAATGGATTGGGTGAAACATCAATAACCCCTGGAACGGAGCCCTCCTCTGATTTTCTCCAATCAAATTCTATAGGAATCTTTGGATGATCGGGGCCGGTAGCGAATACCTTCCAACTTTGCGGGGAGGTGATTAACTCAAAATGATCTTTGACGGAGATCGATGGGTCAGATTTGCTGAACCTCAGACTGAAGAGCTGTTTCTCATCTGATAAATCTACCGATTCGGCATTGTACCAAATGGCCCTGACTATACCATTTTCCTGATCTACAAAGAAGAGATCTTCACGCATATCCGGAACCATACTTCCATTGATATCAAGTCCTTCAAAGTACAAATAGCCGGGATCAAAGTTGAATTCCATTTGATAACCCCTAATGGAATTTTCGCCGGACCCTGAAACCACCACCTCAACTTCTCCTTCATTTACATTGCTTTCAGCATCCAGGATAAGTTTCAATGGATTGGTTGGAGCGAGTCTGATGGAGCTAAATGCTGTACCACTCACATCTCCTCGTTTTATGGCTACAAAATCCTGGTCTTCTTTATCCCCGGAAATTGATTGATAAGCCAACTCTTCCGGCCAGTTTTCGCTTAAAGGATTTTGTGGATCATTGAATTCATAATCTGCAGGCAAGAAAACTGTGGGCGAAATATTGGGTTCTGCACTGGTTATCCCCAGGATTATTGACTGCATGATTACCAGATCAAGAGTGGTGTTGCTACCCGATCCATTTACATCGGCTGCAATTATCTGATACGGATTGTCAAAAGTTTCAATTTGCAGTATATTTCGTTGAGCCATCACCAAATCGACCACCGAAATACCTGTTGGCCAACTGATGTCTTTATCAGGACTAACAATCAAATTTGTAGAGCCGGGCACCGAAAATTGATAATCTCCAACGTCATCGGTAAAATGACTTTCTGACAATCCACCACTGAGTACCAGTTCTACATCGCTCATCCCCACATTGTTCCAGGAGCTCACATTACCCGAAATGCTGTAGAGGGATGTGTCGATAATTTCCACAGAAATAAGTGTGACACAAGTAGCACTATTACCATTAAGATCCAAAGCGGTAAACATCACCGTGGTCTCTCCCGATGGATAAATTCCGCTCGCATCCGCACCTCCGGAATTCCAGTTGTTGGAAATTTGGTCGATGCCGCAGTTGTCCTCAGCGGTTGCCGGGCTTAGATCAACCTGTGCAGTAGAAGAACCCAGGAGTATTTGAACCTCTTTATCATCGGGACATTCGATGATGGGAGCTTCATTGTCCTGAACTTCAACAGTTTGTTCACAAGATACTTCATTCCCACTGCCGGTAGATGCCGTAAAGGTTATTGTGTGCGTACCGGGTGGCAAAGCTGTTGGAACATCGCTTTCTACCACTACACTTTCGCAAACGGTAAAGACCTCGGCCTCGCCCACATCTGGATTCAAGACTTCACAAATCCCCGGATCTGTGGTGAAAACCAGATTTTCAGGACAATCTATACTCATCGGATAGTTGTCGATCACTTCTACTTCCTGTTCGCAGGTCAATTCTGTCCCATTGGGAAGTGTAGCAGTGTGAGTCACCACGGAAATACCCGACTCAAATACACCAGGCGCATCGGTTTCAAGTGAAATATCACCACAAAGAGGGGACAAAACCGGAGTTCCCAGATCGAGGCCCTCGAGCTCACAATCTCCGCCCGTGAGTACTTTGGTTATATCATTGGGGCAATTTATTTCAACAGCGTCCATCCAGGTAATAGTAACCTCCTGCTCACAATCAGCCTCTAATTCATTGTCTGCTGCAGCGGTGTAAGTTACAATGGTGGTACCCACGGGGAAAATTTCCGGGGCATTGCTTTCTGTATCAACCTCACCACACAGAGAAATAGCAATAGCATCTCCAGTTTCAACCTCGGAAGCCACACACTGTCCGGAATCAACTTGAACAGTGACGTCATCGGGACATACAATGGATGGCGGATTTACGTCCAAAACTTCAACGGTTTGTTCGCATTGAGCAGTCTGACCGTTGCCTGCCACCGCGGTGTGTACAATGGTATTCAATCCAATCTCGAGCGAGGATGGATTGTCCACACTAACCTGTACACTGCCACAAGTCGAAGATACCGAAGCCTCACCGGGTAAAAATCCGGTTACATTGCACGCATCGGGGTCGGTGTCCACGATCATATCATCTGGACAGGTCAATTCCGGCACTTCCACATCCAGGACTTCAACTGAGGAAACACAGCTATCCGCAGCTTGTCCGTTTTGGCTAAGCACGAAACTGACCTCAGTAGTTCCGAGGGGGTAAAATCCGCTTGCATTCTCAGCTCCACTGTTAAAATCATTGACAATTTCAACCCCATCACATCCTTCCGTAAAGGTTGCTTCAAACTCTACAAACTTGTCGCAATCTCCCTCGGGCGCATTTACCGCAATGGGTTCAGGACATTGGATGGAAGCATCCTGACCAAAGTTTTCCACCGCCAGTGTAAAGCTGCAATTTATACTGTTTCCAGCCTCATCGATTGCCACTGCAAAAACGGTAATTTCTTCTACAATTACAGTCAGTCCCGGTGAGGGTATTTGATTTATCGAGATATTTTCAATAGGACTGCAATTGTCATCTACAGTCACATACGAACTCAAATTAGGCAGGCTAACACTGCAATGATTGTCCGCATCTATAACAACCGTATCGGGACAGGAAATTGTGGGAGGGGTCTGGTCCACCACGGTCAATAATTGCTGGTGGGTTATTTCATTTCCACAATCATCCGCAGCCGTCCAACTTCGACTAAGTGTATAGGAGCCGGCAATCGTATCACCCAATACCTCCTCTTCAAAATCAATATTAACTTCGCTGCAAATGTCCTCCGCTTCTAAAGTTACAGGTGGAGGAATCTGATCGCATTCGACCGTTGTATTTTGGGGCAGAGGCTGGGTTAACCATACAGGTGGAGTTTCATCCACAAAAACTATGGTTTGGCTGTGATTCAAATCTCCAAATTCCCAGGTGAATACAAGGCTCTCAATACCCATACATCCCATTGTGGTATCGGTTGTTGGATAAACGGAAAGGGTATCGCAAAAATCGGATACCGTGAGCGATACAATCTCTGCCTCCAACTCACAACTGAGTGTATCATCCATTGGCAGTGGGTCCTGCCATGAAAATACACTTTCATTTATCGCGCTAACCGTAACTGAGCACTGCGCTGACCAACCTGTGGAGTGACTTGCACTTACCATTGCATTGACACTGCCACCTGCTGTGATCATTGAGTCCTGGGGAATATTTTGCACTATGTTAAATGCATCCCCGGTCTGGCAATTGTCGGAAACTATCGCTATCGAGGTCAAATCCCCAACTTCCACCAGACAATTGGGCCCCACTTCTCTTACTATGTTTTCCGTTTGGCAATCCAAAACCGGGTCAAATGGATCGACCACCACAATGTTAATTTGGCAACTGTCTTCCCATAGTCCGTTATCGGATGCGACGAGATTAACACTGAATTCATCACCCGGGCTCAGATTCGTACCCACTGCGGGACTTTGTGAAACCGCAAAATCTCCTGGGGCCAAACAATTGTCACTAACAAATGCATAGCCGGTATAGTCTTCCAGGTTTCCATTGCATTCGGTATCTACCTGGACAGTGTCAGAATCCACAAGGCAAGTGAGTTGGGGCTGCATTGTATCGACAGCCACCACCGGTATCTCGCAACTTCCCGTCCAACCGTTTACATTGCTGACCGCAAGGGTAACCAACAGTTCGTCACCCGCTGAAATGATGGAATCGGCAGCTACAACCTGGACTGTAGTAAAAGAAGTAACGCAATTGTCCTCAGGAGTAGCCAGTGATGTCAGGTCACCCACCTCCGCCTGGCAATTTCCATCCACATACCTCACGATCTGATCTTCATCGCATTGTAGGGTTGGAGACATGGTATCTACTGCAACAATGGAAAAGGAGCAAGTCGCACTGTTGTCACTTTGATCAAAAACCGTTATAGTGACTTCGGTTGTGTCATCTGCTGTCAAAGAGTAACCCGCCGCCGGCATTTGGACTGTTTCTGAAATACCACAATTATCACTGGCATCCGCCTCTCCGGTGAAATCCTCGAGCAAAGCGGTACAATTTTCGTCCACATAGACCACTCCATCCTGCGGACAACTCACAGTTGGTGGAATCGTATCTTTTATCGTCAACTCAAAAGAACAGGAAGCCGTGTTACCCGCCGGGTCTTCAGCGGAAACAATCTGCGTGTAAACTCCGGGGCTTAAAACCTGGCCCCAAAACGGCACTTGAGAAAACTCCAGTGGGCAGGGGCTATCGTTTGAAGTGGCTGATTCATAATTGAGATTGGTAATGCTGCATCCGCTCCCTACATAAATCGTATCGGGCACCGGGCAATCAAGGCTAAAAGGCGGACATCCCTCTACTGTAACCTCAGCAGAGCAGGTTGAAGCATTGCCACTGGGGTCCTGAATGGTAAGTTCAACCGTGTTTTCACCTAAATCCTGCAAGAAAAAGGTGTCTTTATCAACTGCTGAGGAGTCTATACCACAAGCATCAAATGAGGCACTGCCGACCAGCGTTTCCGGGTCCAAAACCACGAATGCATCGCCCGGTTCAATTTCAATGGTTACATCTTCACACTGGGCGAAAGGGGCAATGGTATCTAACACTTCAACAATCGAAGTACACTGTCCTGCAACACCATCACTATCCAAAAATGAAAGGATTGTCACAACAGGGAATTCTCCAACATCTGCACAGGTAAAATCCGAATTGTCGAGCTCAGAATCAATAATTCCACAACTCAAGATCGAATTGTCATCCACCTCTTCAGGCTCAATTGATGCGTTACCCAATGAATCCAGATGAACTGTGATGTTATTACACTGCACCACAGTGACGATCTCATCAACTACAGTGACCGTACTTGAGCAAGAATCTATTTTACCGGTAATATCAAGTGCAAAAAACCTAACCGTATTGAGGCCGACTTCAGGACAGCCAAAAGAATTCATGTCAATCCAAACAGAGTCAATAGCACAATTTGATTCGATTACCTCGCCAATATCGCCGGCTCCAATCATTACCATGTCGGAATCATCCAATACAATACTGGTATCCCGGCAATCTACCTCTGGTGAAAATGGATTAACAACCTCGACCTCTGCTGTGCAAATAGTGGTGTTGTCGTTGATGTCGGTTACCACAAATTCATAGATGTTGGTACCCACATCACTACAATTAAACTCGCCATTGCTCACGTAAAGGGTGTCAAATGCGCAGTTGCCGGAAGCAAAATAATTAAAATCTCCCAATTCCAGGGTAGCGACCCCATTCGCATCCAAATCTATGGTGGTATCATCACAAATCACCGTGGGAGTAGTGGTATCAGAAACTGTGAGTTCGAAATGACAACTGTCCATTCGGAGACTCGCGATATCGGTGCCGACCACGGAAACTGTGTAAGTTCCGGTATTTGTGCAATCAAAATGAAGATTGACCAATCCAGTCCAATCAATTCCCAGAGTTCCGCAACTCTGCGCATCCGGGACCAATTGGTCATCAGTCAACTCCTTTTCACCATCTTCATCCAGGAAAACCGCAAAATCATCGCAATTTAAGTCGGGAAATTCGGCCGGTCCCTGGAATTCGTATGCACCCATATCCACCACCGCTGAGTCTTTGTCCGTGGAATTGAATAGGCGTGGGTCTCCGCTTAGATCTTCAGAAACCAGATTTTCTACAGCAGCATTCAGGCCGCGGTCCAGGGCGGGAGAACAGGAGGTGAGATTCAAATCTCCCGAGGGGGAGGGGAAGGCATTGAAATCAACATCCTCAACAAAAAGCGGATCAATATCTAAATTTCCTCCCTCATCTGAGCCGACTGGAGGATTCCAGTTAGGGCCACTTCCACCTGAGCCGGAAATAATGCTGTGAGAGATTGAAAGTCCGGTTCCCAGATCAGAAACAGAGGCCGAGAGGCTTTCGGAATCAGAATCAGCTGAATTATTCCAAATTATGGAGTTGAATATTGACAATATGCCTTGTTGGGAGTAAATTGCACCCCCTTCATTGTCTGATACATTTCCGGAAAATGTGGAATTTACGAGCGAAACTTCCGACTGTCCATCTAGATATAATCCTCCCCCCTGGAACTCGGAGTAGTTTGCGGATACTACCGTATTCGCCAGGTCCACCTCAGATTCGGAAATTGAAATTCCGGCACCACTGTGCACAGATGTATTGCCTTCAACGTAAAGATTGCGGCCAACCACT
>PWJP01000236.1 GCA_003559985.1 Saprospirales bacterium | reverse complement strand
CCTGGTCCAGCACCAAAAACACAGGATCTCCTTTTTCATACATGAGCTGATCCAGCGTATCTTCAAAGGGCGAAAAGTCCAGCACAGCTGTTTGTGCAACCACTCCCTGGTGCATGGCTTTCGACACACCGTCAAGTACGTGAACGGGTACCCGTTGCAGGGGAATGTTTTTTTCCTTGCAAAGATTCCTCAGCTTTATCTCGACCTCTCCGGTTAATTTCTGATCGATCATCACCTTGTCCAAAGAAGCTCCAGACTCGATGGCATCCAGTACAGGCTTGCGCCCTGCTATTATTTGTGTTGTTTCTTTCAAAATTTTATATGGATTTTAAGTGCCAAGCCATTGATTATTGGCTACAATGTTAAGGGAATTTTAAAAAAGTAAATTGCAGAGTGAACACCAGCGTTAAACAGCTAACTTCACTCAATAAAATAAATTAAATATGTGGAAGTACGTTTACCTCACTTTACTTATCTTGCCTACCTGGTTGAATGTCAATGGGCAGAATCAGCAAATTTCTCCGGAAAAATATTCACATCATTTACAAAAATACGCATCAGATTGGAATCTGACGGCAAATGACCTGATGGAATTCAGAGTCAGAGATAAATACACCAGTAGTCATACCGGTGCAAAGCATATTTATTTCAACCAACAATACAACGGCCGCGATGTTTACGGGGCAATAGTAACCCTTACTCTGCGTCCTGATGGTGAACCGCTCACTGCCTTTAGCAGGTTTGTGCCGGAGCTCGAGGATAAAATTGTAGGTGAGCGTCCCACAATGGCGGCTATTGATGCTGTTATAGCTGCATTCAGCGAGGTGGGACTGGAAGCGGAGGCCAGTGACTTTGTTCAGTCTGAGCTAAGGGAAGATAAAGTGATTTTTCGCGCTGAAAAATGGTCGAGGTCAGATATCCCTGTACAACTGGTATATCAACCCCTTAAGGATGGACGGATAGAACTCGCTTATGATTTGTCATTTGATCCGGAGAGTCAAATTGATTATTGGAGCATTCGCACCAGTGCAATAGATGGTCGGGTTTTGGACAAAGTGAGTTGGACGGTGAGTTGCAATCTGGAGGACATACCCAGCCACCGTCACGATCAGAGCTGCTTTTCCAAACGCGTGGAGGAAGGATACTCTGCAAGGGGAGCAGATGGTGTTGTAGTTGACAATCTCCACTTTGGCGCAAAGAGACTGGGTCAGGTAAATGAGGAGAGTGCATACCGGGTTATTCCATTCCCTTACGAGAGTCCGATACACGGAGATTTTGAGTTGGTGGAAAGCCCTTTCGATGAGGAATATTCACCCCTGGGATGGCACAGCATATCCCCGGGAGATCAGCCTGATTACACGATCACCAGAGGAAACAACGTCAATGCCTTTATAGACAGGCAGGGCAGTGGCTCTGCCGATTTTCCAGTTGATGGAGGAAGTGAATTGGAATTTGATTTCCCCTTTGATCAGGATTGGGAGCCTGAAGAATATATTGAGGCCTCAGTTACCAATTTATTTTACTGGAATAACATCCTTCACGACTTTTCCATGGCGTATGGATTTGATGAAGCTGCAGGAAACTTTCAGGTGACAAATTTAACAGGTCAGGGTCAGGGTAATGATCCAATAAGAGCTATTTCACAATCGGGTGCCAATTCCGGCTTCAACCTCAACAACGCCACTTTTTCTTCACCACCTGATGGCAACCCGGGCACTATGAATATGTTTGTCTGGACCAGGAACAGTGCTGATGCCAGTCTCCTGACAGTAGAAGAACCTGTTGATGTAGCAGGCACTTATGAAACTGGAACAGCCACTTTTGGAGCAGAGATAACTGATGAACCAATCATTGCCGATGTGGTAATAGTTGACGATGGCGTTGGCATTGTAACTGATGCATGTGAGGACATTGTTAACAGTGCAGAAATTGAGGGAAATATTGCCCTTATCGACCGCGGACAGTGCGAATTTGGTGCCAAGGTCCTGAATGCAGAGCAAAGCGGTGCCATTGCGGTTATCATTTGCAACAACCGATCCGGTGGAATAGTCAATATGGCTCCGGGAGCCGTGGGTGACTTGGTCAATATTCCATCGGTATTTATCTCTCAGAGTGATTGCAATATCATACGTGCCCATGCTGAAAACGGTCTAAAAGTGAGACTCCAAAGACCTGAAATTGAGGGACCTGATATGTACGATGCATCTTTCGACAACGGGATTATTGCCCACGAATTTGCCCATGGTGTTTCCATTAGGATGACCGGTGGGCCCTCCGCCTCAGGCTGTCTGTCCAATTCACAAAACGGGACCCGAAGCGATGGACAGCAAATGGGTGAAGGGTGGAGCGACTTTTTCACCCTAATAACAGGTATGAGACCCGGCGATACCAAAAACACCAACCGGGGTATTGGGAATTATGTGATCAGGGCTTCGACCGATGCAAGGGGTATCAGGTCGTATCCTTATAATTTCAACATGGATGCCAATCCGGTTACTTACTACGACACCTACGATGCTTCAGTTCCACATGGAGTGGGACATGTTTTTGGCTCAATGCTCTGGGACCTGGTCTGGGCAATGATCGATGAATATGGTTTTGATTCGGATTGGTATCGCGGAACCGGTGGTAACAACATGGCGGTTCAACTGGTTATGGATGGATTGAAAATACAACCCTGCAATCCGGGTTTTGTAGATGGAAGAGATGCTATACTGGCTGCGGATGAATTGCTGTATGACGGAGCCAATCAGTGCCTTATCTGGAGTGTTTTTGCCCGACGAGGCCTGGGCTACGGTGCGGAGCAGGGAGATCCCATGAGAGTCAGAGATGCCAAAGAGTCCTACGATGTGCTTCCAACCTGTCTGCCAACTGTAAAGATCGATAAAGAAATGACACCCAATATTGAAGCGGGCGATAATATTGACGTGCAACTGACACTGGTCAGCCACAAAAGTGAAAATCCCATCGGCGTAGAGATCAGGGACCAAATTCCCGTGGGCACTTCAGTGATTCATGAAACGCTTCCCACCGGTGCATCGGTAGATGGTAATGAGGTTGTAATTCCAGTGGGTGAATTGGATTTTGATCAGCAGATGGTCTTTGAGTACCAACTCGCCACCAATGCCGAACTTTTTTCGAAGATCATTTTAGAGGAGGACAATGAGGATCAGGCCAGCAATCGCTTTATCCCAGGGGCTCTGGTTGGTAATGATTTCTTCGAGCTCACTTCAAACGACGCCTTTTCGGGAAGTCAATCCTGGTTTGCTCCCAATACCAACCGGACCAACGATCAATCACTGACTTATACGATTCCAATCGAAGTGGAAGGAGAATTTCCGGTGCTTCGGGTGGCCCATCGATATAACACGGAAGATGGTACCGACGGGGGATTGATTAGAGTCTCAAACGATGGACTTGTTTCTCATATCGACCTTGGATATGCCATGTTCAGAGAAGAATATCCCAATCGCATTTCCGGAGCAACCTTCTCCCAGGGAGATTTAAAGGCATTTTCCGGCAACTCTCTGGACTGGGTCCAGACTTATGCAGACCTTTCAGATTTCAGTGGTGAAACCCTGTTTTTGGAGTTTAGATTTGGCAGTGACGACAATGTAGGCCTGGAGGGTTGGTACATTGACGATTTTGAGGTTTTTGATGCCCACAATTACAACAGCGAGGTGGTGGTTATGTCAGATAGCGGCATAGAAGCCACAGCTTATGCGGATGGGCGCGGAACTATTGTTGAACCACAGCTCCCCGTCTCCACTGAAGAATCGGTTGTTGAAGAGCCTTCTATAAGTTTGTTCCCCAATCCAGCACGGGACTTCCTAAATGTGGTGCTTAGGGAAATGCCGGCTGAAAGAAGTGCAAATCTCGTTATTACCGATGTAAAAGGCAGGCAGGTGGATAACCGCAGCATTTCCATTGAAGGATCGCATCAGAGCGAAAAAATTGATGTGAGCGGCCTGCCTTCAGGGACGTACAATATTTCCCTGGTTACAAATGGATCGGTATGGACCGAGCGGTTTATTGTGATAAATTAATATCACAGACATAAAGAAGTACAAAGGGACAGATGGTTTCTGTCCCTTTTTTCGTGAATGCAGGTATGAACAGGTTTCGGTCCCATTTGAATATTAAATAATATGAATGTATTTTTGTGCGACCATCAGCCTGAAGATCTAACCAAATGAATCAAAAGGACCCGGAAAATAAAGACGAGAAGGATTACGGAACAGAGGGGACTTTTTTTCCAAAGTTGAAAGAGATGCTCCTCGACTTCGGTAGCTACGTACGTGAGTTGATCGATCTCGAAAAGGACACCAAAGCAGATGCCCACGAAACCATCGGACAGATTGAAAAAAGTGTGGTTTTTAAGGGGACCAACCTTTGGATTCTGATATTCTCGGTGCTTGTTTGCTCAGTTGGTCTCAACATAAACTCAACGGCGGTGGTAATCGGGGCGATGTTAATCTCACCTCTTTTGGGACCCATTATGGGAGTGGGCCTTGGTGTGGGTATTAACAGTTTTGCACTCATTAAGAAATCTCTGCTCAATTTTGGGGAGATGGTTTCCTTTTCTGTCATCGCCTCCGCTATTTACTTTTTTATCACGCCACTTTCAGAAGCTCAATCCGAGCTTTTGCTGAGGACAAGCCCCACTATTTTTGACGCTTTTGTAGCGCTTTTTGGTGGTTTTGCAGGTATTGTAGCCTATTCAAGGACAGATAAGGGGGGAACTGCTATTCCCGGTGTGGCCATCGCAACTGCGCTGATGCCGCCACTTTGTACTGCTGGTTACGGATTGGCAACTATGGAGTTCAGGTTTTTCTTCGGCGCGCTCTACCTGTTTTTGCTAAACAGTATTTTCATCAGCCTGGCCACAGTAATTACCGTCCGCTATCTCAAATACCCCAAAAAGGTTTTTGTGGACCCCAAGCGTGAAAAGCGGGTGAAGTGGTACATTACCATTTTTGTGCTCCTTACTATTATCCCATCCATTTTTATGGCCTACAGAGTGGTTATGCAGAGTTATTTCACAACCAATGCAAGGACATTCATTGCGGAGAACTTCGACTTTGAGAATACAAGGGTCATCAGCAGCGATCTGGAATATCGCCCTTCCGATACATCGGTAATTGACCTTACCCTTTTTGGCGAACCACTGGAGGAAGACCTCATCAGGGTACTCGAACGGCGAATGGGCAACTACGGTTTGAGAAATACCAGGCTCGTTATCAATCAAAGAGAGGGCCCCGTGGATGGGGTGGAAGACTGGAGAGCCGAGCTACTCACCACCAACCTCCGTTCGGATATCATGGAGGAACTATTTGAGCGCAATGAGGAGCGACTCGCCAGACAGCAAGAAGAAATCCGGAAATTGCAGGAAAACCTCAATAAGTACGCCATGCTCGACCAAATGTCCACCGAGGTTTTCCGTGAGATCAATGTTCAGTACCCCTCCATAGAGGGTTTTTCACTGGGTCGAATGGTGTATCACGAGGAGGAGCGACCGGAAAGAGACACCCTCATTACCGCCATCGTCACCATCCCGGACGATGATTTTGACCAGCGTGAAACCTTTGAAAGGTGGCTCAAGGTGAGGCTTGGCGAAGATAATATCCGGTTTGTTTATTTTAGGTAACCGAAGACTTAAACCCATAGTTTTAAAAGTCAGCCAGTGTGTTTTCCGGCCGACCAGTTGTCTTTTTCCAGCCATTTTTCGGCAGATTCCCTTGCATGGCCTTCCAGCTCCGTAGCTGCAGAATCGTTCCATCTGTTGAGATATCCAAAAAGAGAGATGACGCCGAGCAACTCCACAATTTCTCCCGCATCCCAGTACTTTCGAAGGCGCTCTCTGGTTTTTTCATCTACCTCCCCGGGCTGAGCGGAGGCCTGTAGTGCAAATTCCAGGGCAGCTCTTTCAGCTTTTGAAAAAGCGGGGTGGGTTCGAAATTCCCAAATATTCTCAAGTTTATCAGCAGGAGCCCCGTATCGCTCTGCCGCCCGAATGGTATGAGCCTGGCAGTATTTGCAACCGGCTACTCTGCTCGACAAATAGCCCACCAGACGCTTTAGATCGCTGGTTACCCTGCCTTTGTTTTCCATGACCGTCTTATTCATTTCGATAAAAGCCTTTGCTATGGCAGGCCGGTGGTACATGGTTTTTACGCTGTTGGGACAAAATCCGAGCGTTTCGTTGTAGAATTTTACCAGGGCTTCAAGGTCCGGGTGGAATTCCTCAGAAGCCGGGGGAATCAAAGGTTTTGCCATGGTTAGATTACTTCTTTACGACCAGTACCTGTCCGATACTCAATTGATTGTTTGTCAGACCATTCAATTCCATCACTTCATCCACCGACATATCGTACTTTCTGGAAATGGCAAAAAGCGTTTCTCCGGGACTGACGGTATGTCTGACCTTTTCAACTTGGCGTTTTTCTGCCTCAGCTTCCCGAAAATCCACAGATGTGGAAGATTCGGATGACTCCATTCTGCTGTCATTCCCGGATGATTCGGCGGGGTCTTTCTCTGATTTTTGGACTGTTGGCTCAGCGTGGACACCTGTATCAGCACTGGCAATTATATCCTTTGCATCGGTTTTATCCACGGGTTTAGGCTCTTCAGGAGATTCCGGTTTTACTTCTTCCTCCTGGGCTGGTGGACGGTAATTTTCCGGTCTGTACCTCACCGGTTGGTTTCTGTTGCGCCTTCCTCTGAGGTAAATGCGCTCCCCGATAGCCGGCTCCCGGTCGCGATCGACTCTGTTTCTTCGATAGAGAGCATTTAGTCTTATACCATGAGCATTGGCGATATCAAACATTTCTTCTCCCTCCTGAACCCGGTGAATTTCCCGACCACCCCGGTAATTCCTTCGCTTGCGCTCCAAAAACACATAGCGATCTGAATCAAAAGACTCAAATGCATCCTCAACCCCATCATTGAACCTTAGTAATGCCCTGAGAGAAACTTCCAGTTCAAGTGCAATATCTGCAAGGGTTTCACCTTCATTCGCTTCAACTGCAGCCAGTCTGTTTACGGTAGTTTGCCTTCTCGGAGGGGGAGGTGTCTGGCTTCTAAAAAAGCCGTCGTCCACTCTTCTTTCAGCCCTTTGTTCTCTTTGCTCCTTCCTTTTTGAAGCAGAAGCCAGTGGTCTCTCCATGTGGTCCAGTTCGTAGAGACTGTAATTTTCAATGACGTTGATCAGCAAATTACCGTAGCGGCGATTGGTCGCATAACCTGATTTTTGCAATCCGTGTGCCCATGCCTCATAATCGGTGGGATCCAATTCAAACAACCAGCCGTAACGCGACTGCCTGGAAGATCCACTCAAAAATTCGGAATGAGCAATGAATGATTCCTCCACAGTCTCATAACTCCTGAAACAACTAGGAATCAGACGTCCACGAGAATCCCGGTCATCGTCCTTTTGATAGAAAGTTCTTCCATTCCAGTCACCTGCACACTTTATACCAAAGTGGTTGTTGGCGTTTACTGCCAGTTTGCTGCGGCCGGCATTGGACTCCAGTATGGCCTGGGCCATTTTAATGCTGGCAGGTACACCGGTGCGTTCCATTTCGGCAATTGCAATATCTTTGTAGGTGGCAATGTAGTCGTAAATGGCCTGGCGTCCGTTGTCGGAGGCTTGCAGTTGAGGAGCTGCTATAAGCAGCAGCACGAAGGGTAAGATCAATGTTGGTTTCATATTACAGCTTTTTGCCCTATTACAACAAAAACCATGCCTTTTTATTGGTTTGCAAATGTTAATATGTTAAAAAAATAAATCATATGTAAGCGATGCAGGAAAAATATTGCTACTACCGACCAAAACGCAGTTTCCATCGTTAATTAATCTGAGTTTGAAAGGTCTTAACATGAAATTATCAATACTTCTTAAGGATAGATCAATAAATACCGACACTATGAAGAACCACAGAACAAATGTAACTGAGAATAAGGGACTTCCGATTTTGGGTTGGACTGGTCTGCTGTTCTTTGCATTGGCAGCAACCCTGGTCCTGTCTTCTTGCGGGGATGAAAGCAGTGATGCCCGGGAAGACACAGTTGTAGAGGAGGATGCGGGTGTGAGTAGCGGAGTGCCTGAGATAGACAAGTTGACCGGCATGATAGCACAAAATCCCGAAGACCCGGAATTGTACCACGACCGAGCCACCATTTACTACGAGCGGGGTGTGATGCGGGAGGCAATCAGGGATTGGACCCGCGCCATGGACCTCGATTCACTGAACCCGGAGTACTACCACCGGCTCTCTGATGCTTTTATGGACGACAATGCCCCCATGCTCGCCATTGAAACCATGGAGGATGTGGTGAACATGTATCCCGAGCGCGTGCCAAGCTTGTTAAAGTTGGGTGAATTTTACCTCATCGTTGGGCAGTTTGACGAAGCCATACAATCATTTAACAGGGTGTTGATCGCAGATCCCAACAACCCTGATGCTCTATTTATGAAGGGGTTGACCTTCAGGGATCAGGGAGACACGACCCGTGCAATCCGGTTTTTGCAGACCACTATAGATGTAGATCCCAGCATTCAGGACGCCTATATTTTACTTGGTCAATTGCACATGGAAAAGGGAAGTCCTCTCGCGGAGCGTTATTTTCGCAACGGCATCCGGGCCAATCCAAATGAACCTGTGATGCACCACGCCCTGGCTCACTACCTGCATTTTGATGACAGACTGGATGAAGCCCTGGAAAAATACAGGGAAATACATGTGAAATTCCCCTCTTATGCGGAAGGGTTTTACAATGCAGGACTCATTCACATGGAATTGGAAGAGTACGATAATGCATTTGAGATGTTTGATATGGCGGTAAAGATTAAGCCGGCACTATCGCGGGGTTATTACTACCGCGGTAAGATTTATGAAAAGCGCGGCGAATACCAAAGAGCAAAGGTCGATTACGATCAAGCCAGAACTTTGGTGCCCAATTTCCAGGCGGCTGAAGATGCCCTGAACCGCCTTGTGGCTGAAACAGATCCTGAGAGTTAGGACCGCGCTTTTTCAAATCTTGTAAAAGCAATCCAAAAAGACTTCAATTACCTGAATAACGCCAGGTTGTGTATCCGGCCATTGGCTACGACGTACCGGTATTCGCCTGCTTTGTCCATTAAAAGTGCGGCATTTTTACCAAGCATGGGAAATTCGGGGCGTTCTTCTTCAGGTCCGAGCACCACAAAAGGCATTATGCGCTGCAAACTTT
>PWJP01000273.1 GCA_003559985.1 Saprospirales bacterium | reverse complement strand
GAAAAACCACCTTTTTGCGATGCCTTTATGGCGCACAACCCGTCCACCGAGGCAAGGCATTTGTAACCGGGATAGATCTGAGTAAGCTGAAGCCTTCGCAGTTGCACAAGTACAGGAGAAAAATCGGCATGGTGTTTCAGGACTTTAAATTACTCCCTGACCTCACCGCCGCCCAAAATCTTGATTTCGTACTCCGTGCCACCAGATTTCCCCGCCCCAAAAGAAAGGCCCGTATCAAGGAAGTTATGGAATGGGTTGGTCTGGAACACAAAACCAGCGCCTATCCCCCAATGATGTCCGGTGGGGAACAGCAGCGCCTCGCTATTGCCCGCGCTATTCTAAATGACCCACAGTTGATCATCGCCGACGAGCCCACAGGCAACCTCGACCCCTTTATGACGGATGAAATTATGTACCTATTCAGCAGATTGAACAAAGAAATGGGGACAGCCATACTTCTCGCCACCCACGATTACCGGGTGCTGGATAAGTTTCCGGCCAGGGTAGTTAAACTGGAAGGCGGGGTGCTGAAGAATGAAAATTGACCAACCGGATTGGCCGGAGAGAGCACAAATTTTTAGACTTCCACTTTCTTGTATTTTGCTTCGAAATTATTCTCGGTGTAACATGTCTTGCTAAAAATTGTACTGTTTCCCAATATTTTGAGCTACCGATTAGGGGGAAATAAATTTTTCACATTTTTTGCATATTGAAATTATATTATGCATAATATGCACTTTTTCAGGTGAGTGTATTTGGAGGCCAAATATCTGTATTACCGGGGCGTCATGAAAAAGTTAATTTATCAAAAAAAAGATTTGTAAGTCAAATGTTTTCATAACTTTAAGCCAAAATTTCAGCTTATGAAATGGCGAAGACTCAATGGAATGCATTTAGACCTTCCTATCAAGGAAGAGGTGGAGAGAACCATTAAAGAGGAGACAGAAAAGGGGTTTAGGCTAAAGGTCTGTATCGGTACAGACAGTCGCGTCAAAGCGGGATCCATAGAGTTTGCCACCGTGATTGTCTTTTTGAGAGAACACCGGGGTGGCTTTATGTTTATAAGCAATTTCAACCAAAAGGGCCGGATGACTGTCAAGGAGCGTATGATCAACGAAGTGGCCAAATCAGTCTAAGTCGCTTACAACCTCTGTGAGCTTTTCGATCGATACAGTGTCGAACTGGAAATCCACGCCGACATCAACACAGACCCCGGCTTCCAATCCAATTCCGCACTGCGGGACGCCATGGGCTATGTGATGAGTATGGGCTTTGTGTTCAAAGCCAAACCAGACGCCTTCGCCAGCACTTGCTGTGCCGATAAAATGGTTTAACTTTAACGGGTTTTACCAGTTGTATCCGGAATTTCACACATCGAGAATCAGGATAAGAAATCACGCAAGTAATAAATTGACACAGTTAATTGATCAATCCCAATGAAAAGGGTTCACCGCAGAGGTCGCGAAGTTTGCGGAGAATACGCAGAGAAAAGCTCAGCGATTTCCTTTGCGTTCTCTGAGTACTCCCCACCCCCCAAAGCTTTGGGGGGGCAAGTGCGGTGAGTAAATGGGAAGGTGAAGAATCCCCTCAGAGTCGCAAAGAAAACTTTTTACCCAGAAAATATCCTCAAATTCCAACAACCCCTCATAAAGATATACTGCCGACTACATCGAGGTAGCAGCCTGCCCCCTAAGCTTTCTTGTCTCCTATGCTTTGGGGAGGGGGATGAAAACAACTCACCAACTCACAGACTCACTAACTCACAACTAACTTGCCGCCAATAACCATCAACCACCTGGTTTCTTACAAGGCAAGGAACTGAAGATACAATGGAAAGCCGTAGGCTGGATAGTAGTCATTTGCATATTTTGCTGGTCGTTTGACAGTAAGTGGTGATTTTGTAGAACGAAACCAATAATTGGTCTAAATCTATGTGGATTATCCGTGAATATTTCGTTATTTTGCGAAGAAATTAATTGATATTCAGAGAATTAACATTAAAAAAAGCTTTAATATGAAAAACGTTTTGTCTGCACTGGTCTTTCTTCTGGTGGGTTCTTCCATGGCCCTGGCACAGAGACCGGCCATAGAATTTGAGGAGTACACCCTCGACAATGGACTGCATGTGATACTGCACCAGGATAATACTACTCCGGTGGTTGCCGTGAATGTAATGTATCATGTGGGTTCTAAAAATGAAACCCCGGATCTCACGGGTTTTGCACACTTTTTTGAGCACTTGATGTTTCAGGGCACAGAGCACATCGGAAGGGGTGAGTTTTCAGAGATAGTGGAGAAAGCCGGTGGGTCACTAAATGCCTGGACCAGTTTTGACATTACTAATTACTTTGTGTTGATGCCATCCAATCAGTTGGAACTTGGTCTGTGGTTGGAGTCTGAGCGCATGCTTCACCCCGTGGTGGATTCTACCGGTGTAGCCATTGAGAAGGATGTGGTTACGGAGGAAATGAAGCAAACCCGTGACAACAGACCTTATGGAAGGATTTTGACTGAAACCATAAAGAGGGCATTTAGTGAGCACCCCTATCAGTGGGATGTGCTGGGTAAGGATGAGCATATACGCAATGCCGAAGTACATGAATTCGCTGAATTTCACAGCATGTTTTACGTGCCCAACAATGCAGTGTTGGTAGTCGCAGGAGATATTGACATTGAAGAGACTAAGAGAATGGTTGATGATTATTTTGGTGACATTCCAAAAGGTGAGCAGGAGATGAGAAGACCCGATGTGGTTGAGCCCCCGCTCACTTATGAAAAGAGAGATACATTCTACGATAACATTCAGCTACCTGCTATCATCCACGCCTACCAAATCCCTGCGATGGGAGAGCCTGATTACTATGCCGTGGATATGCTTGGAAATCTTCTCTCCGGTGGACAGAGTAGCCGTTTGTACAGGTCGCTGGTGATTGAGCAGGAATTAGCAATGACTGTTCAGGCCATTCCCCTCGGACTGGAAGACCCGGGACTGTTCATAATTTTTGCCCTGCCCAATATGGGGGTAGATGTTGCTGAGCTGGAAGCAGCCATTGATGCTGAGGTAGATAAAGTACGTCAGGAGATGATATCTGCCACGGAACTCCAAAAACTTTACAATCAGTTTGAAACCCGGAAGGTGGGAGACAATACTACCATGGGAAGGCTGGCTTCGAATTTGGCCAACCTCTATCTCATTCATGGAGATGCCAATCTGATCAACACGGAAATAGATCGTTACATGGCGATTACCAAGGAAGACATCAACCGCGCAGCCGTTGAGTTCTTCAATCCGGAGCGCAGAGTGGTACTTTATTACCTGCCCAAACCATCTAATTAATGCGATTTTTCCATATAGAATTATATGTAAAGATTGTTCATAAAATGTTTAACAGAAATAATATCAAAATGAAGAATATAATAATAATTTTTGCGGCGGTTTTTGCTTTTAGCGGGACCCTCGCAGCACAAATTGACCGGTCTGTACAGCCCGAGCCAGGACCGGCTCCGACCATACAAATTGGTGATTATGAAGCCTTTACAATGGATAATGGCCTCAGGGTCATCGTAGTGGAAAATGAGCGAAGCCCCCGTACCAGTTTCAGGTTGACCCTGGATATAGACCCTGTGATGGAAGGTGATGCTGCCGGATTTGTCTCCATGTTCGGCTCACAATTGAGATCAGGTACAACAAACCGAGACAAAGCTACCCTGGATGATGAAATCGATTTCATCGGTGCCAGCCTTTCTGCATCTTCAACCGGGGTTTCGGGTAGTGCACTTGCGAGGCATTCGGAGACCTTGATGGAATTGATGGCGGATGTTTTGCAGAATCCCACTTTTCCTCAGGAAGAGCTGGACAGATCAATCATGCAGTCTAAATCAGGATTGTCCACAGTGCCCACGGATGCACAAGCCATCATTAGCAACCTCTCTTCTGCCATCCTATTTCCCAACCATCCCTATGGGGAGGTAATGACAGAGGAAACTATTGACAATATCACCAGAGATCACCTCGTGGATTATTACAACACCAATTTCAAGCCCAATGTCGGCTACCTGGTCATTGTCGGTAATATTAATGTGGAGGAGGCCAGAGAACTAACTCAGCGCTTTCTCGGTGATTGGGAACCGGGCGATGTACCATCCCGCGAGTACGAGACTCCACAAGCTCCAGAGGGACTGAAGGTTTCTTTTGCCAATCGTCCCGGAGCGGTGCAGTCTGTATTCAGAGTGGCATATCCGGTAGAACTCACTCCCGGTCATCCCGATGCCATTAAGGCCAGCGTGATGAATAGTATTCTCGGTGGAGGTGTCTTCTCTGGAAGGCTAATGCAAAACCTGCGCGAGGACAAGGGTTATACTTATGGAGCAAGGTCTCGCCTCAGCACGGACCGGCTTGTTGGTACTTTTTCAGCGGGTGCAGAAGTTGGAAATGATGTAACGGACAGTGCCATTGTGGAAGTACTTTACGAAATGGAGCGAATGGTCAATGAACCGGTGGATGAGAGAAGCCTCGAACTCATTAAAAACTTTATGAACGGAAGCTTTGCCCGCTCTCTTGAAAGTCCGCAGACGGTTGCCCGTTTTGCACTCAATATCGAGCGCTACAACCTGCCTGAAGACTACTATGCTACCTACCTGGAGAGGTTGGAGGCCGTCACTGCTGAGGACGTACAGGAAATGGCCCGGAAGTACATCAAACCAGAAAATGCCCATATCCTGGTTGCAGGTAATGAAGATGAAATCCCTGAGAGACTGTTGAGATTTGCCCACGATGGACAGGTACACTTCTACGATGCCTTTGCCCGCCCCGTTGAAAAAAGCGATGTGGAACTGGATGAAAGCGTAACCGCAGAATGGGTCATTTCTCAGTACATAGATGCTATTGGTGGGAAAGAAGCCATCAATGCTATTGAGGATTTTACAATGGTCAGGACCGCTGAAATGATGGGTTCAACAATTAAAGAAACCACCAGGAAAATGGCCCCATACAAAATGGTCATGGAATTGGAAATGGGTGGTAACATTATGCAAAAAGAGGTATTTGACGGAGAAGCTGGCTACACCTCTGCAATGGGTCAAAGAATGCCCACCGCTGAAAGCGATATCGAAGGTCAGCGCCAGCGAGCCAAAATAATAAGGGAACTCTCCTACCTGGATGGCGAAGTCGAAATGGAACTGAGAGGTGTGGAGCGCATAGAAGGAAATGATGCTTACAGAGTCAGAGTAAATAGCGACGATGGAACGATCATGGATGAGTACTACGATATGGAGACCTTCCTGAAAGTGAGAGAATCGGTTACAGTGGAGCAAATGGGGCAAACCCAGACCATTACCACTGATTTTCACGAATACAAAGAAGTGTCCGGTGTGTATTTCCCTTACAAGGTTTCGGTGTCCGGAGTGGGACCCATGCCGATTGAAATGGAAACTGAGAAATTGGAAGTCAATACCGGTCTCGATCCGGAATTGTTTTCTGTAGATTGATATGACGTAAACAATTTTACCGGTGGAGCAATGGGTTACTTTCCTAAACATAGGCAGGAACACCGATTGCTCCACTTTTAATTTCTAATACTCCTTAATTATGTTAATAGCTCTTTTGGTAATCGGTTGAATTGGTCTGCTTCTTGTCATTATGGGAATCAATTACTACAATAAGTTTATCCGCCAGAAAAACAAAGTGGAGGACAGCTGGAGTGGTATTGATGTACAACTCAAGCGCCGGTACGATCTCATTCCCAATCTCATGGAAACGGTCAAGGGTTATGCCAAACACGAGAAAGAGATTTTTGACAATGTGGCTGATGCCCGAGCCAGAGCATTAAATGCCGGAGGGAAGGGCGAGAAAATCGCCGCGGAAAATCAATTGACCGGTGCGCTGAGATCCGTTTTTGCCCTGGCGGAAAATTATCCCGACCTCAAGGCCAACTCCAACTTTTTAAAGTTTCAGCAGCAGTTGACCGGCATAGAGGATGAAATTCAGATGTCTCGCCGCTACTACAATGCCACGGTGAGGGAATTCAATACGGGAATTGCTGTTTTCCCGGCCAATATAATTGCTGGAGCTTTCAACTTCACACCCTATCAGTTTTTTGAACTGGATGACCACTCCCAACGTGAGGCACCCAGTGTAAAATTTTAAACTATTACCATGCATCGCATATTCGGGCTTCTACTTTTTGTTTCAATCCTGCTTCTTGGGAATCTTGAACTCAAGGCAGAGGAATTTTATATCCGGAATTACGATGTACAGATTGAGTTGAACAGGGACGGCTCCTTTAATGTAATTGAAACCATCGACCTCACTTTTGTCGAGTCCCGTCGTGGTATTTTGCGTGATTTACCGGTGCGTTATCGCGAAAATGGGGGAAGTGGAGAAGACAGAGCGATCCGCCCCATTGGCCCCGAACTTTATGAAATTGTGGTGGAAGACATCCATGTGGAGGAGCATCCCTTTACGTATTTTATGGAGGGTGATCACTTGCGAATCAGAATTGGCGATCCGGATAAGCGACTCAGCGGAGACCAGCGCTACACCATTTCCTACACTGTTTGGGGAGCGATTAATGAATTCAGGGACCACGTGGAGTTCAGTTGGAATATTATTGGACACCATTGGAATACTGATATTCACAATGCCAGCTTTTCAATAGAAGCTGAGGAAGGACTGTCGTTTATCCAAAGAGATGTGGTTTACGCCACCGGGAGGATGGGTGCGAGGCAACGCAACGTGAATGTGAATGTAGAACAGAACCGGATTAACGGAGACCTGACCCAACCGTTGGGTCGCTACGAGGGCATTTCACTTGCGACGCGCCATCCAAAGAATCAGTTTACTTCTATCCACACACCCATAGACAAATTTGCCGACCATTTTGTCGTCCGGGAGCACCAGTACTTTGCAGATATTGGTACCGGTGGCTATTTTGAAGTACGCGAATTCATGACAATCGAATTTCTGGATGGCCGAAGTTCGTTCTCAAGGATTGCAGGCAGAGCGTTTGGCTCCCCCCTGACCGGCCATCTCATTTTTCCCCTTCCCAAAAACCTGACAGTTGAAAGCAGTGATGAACTGCTCGATTACGAATTGAAGAGGAGTGCGGACAATACGTATATCCGGTTTTTCAGAACAGACCAATCCGATTTCTCTGGTGAAGTATCGGTTTCTCTAGCCTATGACCTGTGGGGAGGTACGACAACAGATAACAGTACTGATATGGTGAGATTGACGCCCTCGGGATTTTATCCACAGGAACCTGTTGAAAATATCCTGGTTGAAATGAATGCTCCCTTTACCGGTCGGGTTTCATCTTCTTCAGGGCGGGTTTCCCTTCCCGATTTTTTTCAGAGAGCTGACGGAAGGTCGCTGGTTGCTAATGCCTCTTATCCCGCATACAGACTGGACTACCTGGCCATGGAAACCGATCTGGAAAAAGGTTTTTACGACGAAGCACTGCAGCCACCGGGATTGTTTGGAAAAGATTTTTTGGTGGATCGAATGCATATCCGCGCTGAAATGGACAAAAGACAGGGAGTGGAGCTCAATTATCAGTGGACAGTAGAGCACCCCTTCCCCGGCACGGCATCCACCTTTGAACCTGTGTTCCTCAATCGATACAGTTACCATCCTGAAGAATTCAACGGTCATCTGGGTATTCCATCCTGGAATCTAATGGACAGACGAATTGCTCCGGTGACTGACTTTTCAACTGAGAAGGGTGACTGGGAAAACAGGGTGTGGGGTAGCCGACGAGTACTCACAGCTCCGGAAGGGGTGCGGGCTGAGATGAATTGGAATCCTTCAGCTACTTTGCTGTACCGTGGCCTTTTCAGAAGTGTAAACGGCAGGTCAATCGTAGAGGTGCCACTCGTTAGTAAAACCACCGAACCGATTAGAAACATTGAGTTTGAATTGATTCCACCGGATGGTTTTGACCGCTCGGATATTTCCGCTGAGCTAATGATTGACCAAAATGAAAGTCTGGCACTGAGTCTAAGGGAGGGGATTTTTGTGAGTGATCAGCCCGATTTGGTGATCCCAACAGGTAGTTCAATGACACTGAGGGTGAGCGGGCACGAGGGCTTCGCAGGTGATTTGCCCATCGGCTCTGCGCTCTATCTGATTTTTAGAAATAATTTTCCCATCTGGTGGCTTTTGTTGTTGGTGCTCGTGCTGTACTTGCTTTGGGACCGCTTTGGAAGAAACCGCAAAGAAGCCGTGGTGGTGCAGTTTTATCCACCACAAAAAATCACTTCAGCAGAAGCGGGTCTTTTGTGGGATGACAAGTTGCACAAAAAAGACCTGGTTTCTCTGATCTACTACTGGGCCGGGAAGGGGTATCTGGAGGTGGAAGAGATTCAGGAAAATAAGAAGTTGAGCTACAAGCTCCGGAAGATAAAAGACCTTCCTTCAACGGCGAGAGGTTTCGAAAGAACATTTTTCAATGGGATATTTTTCAAGGATGAGGTAAAGCTCAGTGAGTTGAGGTCCCGCTTTTCCCGCACAATGATGAGGGCTTACAAAGAGCTGATGCTTTACAGCAAGCAGCACGATTTTTACGCACCCGGCTCGCGCGGTTTTGGTTGTGGATTAATCGGTCTTGGGATACTGTCCATGGTGGTCGGAATTGCCGGTTTGGTATTTGCCTTTTTTACGGGGCACTGGTCCTGGGGTGTAGCCCCTCTGCTGGCGGGTTTTGCACTGGTTTTCTTCGGTAGGATTATGCCCAAGAAAGGACCTTTTGGCATGAAAAAATACCAAAAGCTGCTCGGTTTCCGGGAGTTTGTGCGCACGGCTGAAATTGACAGGATCAAGGCATTGTACCGAGAGAATCCCGGCTATTTTGATTCCACCATTGCCTACGCAATCGTATTCGGCCTCGGCAAGCAGTGGGCTGAGAAATTTGAGGGAATTATGACTGAGCCACCGGACTGGTACAAGAGTAGGGACCGCCGCTCTACCTTTAGCACCATCGTATTTACCGACGCACTGGTGCGAAGTATGCACCGAATGAATTACGACCTCAGTATGCCACCTCCATCAAGCAGTGGTAGTGGAGCTTCGTCATGGTCGGGGAGCGGTGGAAGCAGCTTCGGTGGCGGCGGATTCTCTTCAGGTGGCGGCTTCGGCGGCGGTGGCGGTAGCAGTTGGTAATTGATTTGTGCCAACTGAATTATCTCCGAAAAATCAACTTGCCTCGCATCTCTTTGATCTGTGATTCAGACAATAAGGGATTTATTTAATTGCGAATTACGAATT
>PWJP01000062.1 GCA_003559985.1 Saprospirales bacterium | reverse complement strand
TTACAAACCATTTCATTCTCCTTATACTTTTCGCACAGTTTCATGCCGACCAAAGCGTGGGACAATTCAGTTTCTTCCTCGGCCACCTTTCCAATATCGTGGAGCAAACCGGCCCTTTTGGCCACCTTGATCAATTTTGGACTCAGACCGAGCTCAGCGGCCATCATTGCACAGAGGTTGGCGGTTTCGATGGAGTGCTTGAGGAGGTTTTGTCCATAGGAAGAGCGGAACCTCATCCTGCCCACCATTTTGACCAGATAGGGATGCAGACCGTGAATATCGAGTTCCAGGACAGCACGCTCCCCTATTTCTACAATTTGCTCGTCTATTTCTTTGCGCACTTTATTAACCACTTCTTCAATTCTGGCAGGGTGAATACGCCCATCTGCAACCAATCGCTTCAGAGATTGGCGACAAACTTCCCGGCGGATGGGGTCAAAACTCGAAATTACCACAGCCTCGGGGGTGTCATCGACCACAATTTCGGCCCCGGTGGCTGCCTCCAGGGCGCGTATATTTCTACCCTCCCGTCCAATTATCTGACCTTTGAGGTCATCGGAGGTAAGATTGAAAACTGAGACTGTATTCTCAATGGTTACCTCTGCATACATACGTTGAATGGATTGGATGACAATTTTCCGGGCTTCTTTACCTGCATTGACTTTTGCCTCCTCCACGGTATTTTTACGGATTGCCATTGCATCACTTTCCGCTTTGGCTTTCACGGCCTCGAGCAATTGGTCTTTGGCTTCGGCTTCCGACATTTTGGCAATAGATTCCAGTTTTTCGATGCGCTCTTCATTTAATCTCTCAAGGTCTTCTTTCTTTCTGGCGACAATTTTCAACTGGGTATCCAGGTTCTGACGGATGGTTTTAATTTCAGACTCTTGTTGTTCGACGTTTTCCATCCGGTCGCTAAGACTCTGATTCTTGCGGTTCAATTCCTTTTCTTTATCAACCACTGCCAATTCCCGTTCCCGGAGATCCATCTTCGTCTGGGACTTTTTTTCGTCCAATTCAGATTTCAGCTTATTGAATCTGTCTTTGGCCTCCTGGATTTTCTTCTGCTTAATAGATTCATTCTTGCTTTCCGCTCGCGAGAGAATTTTCTCTGCCTTTGTTTCAGCTTCATCGACCAGGCGCTTGGCAGTCAATCTGGCTTCCTGAATTTCAAGGTCAGACTTCCTGTTAATCTCTGCAACCTTGCGCTGATTCATTTTACGGAATGTGGAGGAGAGTACAAAGTAACTCACCAAAACACCGACCACAATTCCTCCTATAACTGATATTAAAATAGTCAATTCCATGATTTTAAAAATTTAGTATGTATATATATGCCCAATGAGTTCGCCGCGACAAATAATACAGCGACTCCAATCAAATTCTAAAATAAAGTGGCAGTAAATTTAATAGAGGGTGACAACCGATCAGGCGAGGGCTTCGGAAAGGGTTTCATTGAGATGGACCAGGCGATTCTTCAGGTTTTCATCTGAAGTTCCAGCGCTATCTGACTTGTGATTATCTACAGCGTAGGTAAGCAGGGTCATAACAAGAAAATCCTGTAAATCCCGGTCTTTGTAATTGAGTTGGAATTCCCTGACTTTTTCGTTTATCTCCTTTGCCACACGGTGAATCAGATCGACCTCCCCACTCTCTACTCTGAGTGGGTAAGCGCGGCCACAAACCGTAACCGAAATGCTCTGAAGGTCCTTATCGTCCATCATCAGTTTTCTTCAATCCATTGGATACACTCATCCAATTCCTTAGTATATTGATCTAATTGTTTTAATGCCCTCTTCATAGATTCCAATCTCTCTGCTGTATCTCCATTCCACTTCTCTGAAGGGTTACTGCCAGTTTCTGCGTTGCTTTTTAACTTGCGGAGGTCCTCAAGTTCTTCTTTAAGCCTTGTATTTTCCTCTCGCAATGCGTCCCGCTGATCAATCAACGCCTTGACCCTCTGTTGTATTTGCTCTAACACATCATTCGTGGACGTCATAGTACTTCTTAAAACTGTAATTTGGCAAAATTAACCCAATTATTAACAATTTTTATAATTTTTTTGCGCAGAAATTACTTTACCCGGCAATCAACCACCATTAATCATTGTATTCCAATATATTACACTTAAATTAATTTTCACAGATAAATTATCTCAATTCCGCCCCCACCTCTTTTTTGAGGGAGTGTAGCATTTTTTTGACCATTTTATCCACCTCCTTGTCTTTGAGGGTCTTATTGGGGTCGGAGAACAGCATATTAACCGCATAGGATTTTTTCCCGGGGCCGAGCCTTTCCTCATCGGTGTAAACGTCAAAAAGTCCAACTGAATGCACCTTCCGCCCTCCGGCTTTGAGTACAATGGATTCGATGGCCTTAAACTCCACGCCCTCATTAACCACCAACGCCAGATCCCGGCTCACAGTGGGGAACTTACTCACCGGTGTAGAAACCACCCTGGTCTTTTGTGCCGTCTCAATCAAAAAGTTCCAATCCAAATCTGCGTAAAACACCTCCTCGCTGATCTCGTGCACTTCGCAAACACCATGGGCAACCTTACCTGCCACACCAAGTTTTTTTCCCTTTACAACTATTTCTGCCCCAAAATCAAACCACGGATGCGCATCCAGTTTTGTAAATTCAGGAGATTCCATTCCAAGGAGATCTGTCAGACTTTTTACCAAATGCACCAGGGAATGATAATTGGTGGGATCGGTCTTTTGTCTCCAGTTACCAGTAATCCAATCGCCCGACAAGGCAATTGCCAGGTGTTCCTTTTCGGAAATTTTGCCATCCTTTTGGCTGTAGGATTTCCCAATTTCGTAGAGACGAAGATCGGTTTGCTGTCTGTTTAGATTATAAGCCACTGTAGCCAGGGAGGAGTGCAATAAATCCGGCCTCATCACATTGAGGCTTTCATTAGAGGTATTGTGAATAAAAACCAGCTCCTCCTTTCCTTCTTTATACCAATCCGACTTTACGAGGGAGAGGTTCATGGATTGCAGCAGTCCCCTGGAACTGAGGTAGTCGGCAATTCTGTTGCCAACCAGATGTTTGTCGGGGAAGTTGCCCGGAATCA
Organism: Saprospirales bacterium; assembly: GCA_003559985.1. Classification (GTDB taxonomy): domain Bacteria; phylum Bacteroidota; class Bacteroidia; order Chitinophagales; family Saprospiraceae; genus PWJY01. The sequence goes on along the minus strand of PWJP01000062.1, from coordinate 6,228 downwards.
GGGGAATATTGACGCTGTTGCTAAAGGGCACTCTGTCATATCCATAAATTCGGAGAATTTCCTCCACCAGGTCTGCCTCCCTGGTCACATCAGATTTATTGGTGGGAACAAAAACCCTGAGTTTGCCATCTTCCTCAGATTGGGTTTTCATGTTCATGGCCTGAAGGATTTCCAGGATTTCCTCATCTGTCATGGGTGCACCGGTCAGTTTTCGCACCCTTTCGGTCTTAAGCTCGATGACAACAGGAGAAAGGGGTGACGGATAGAGGTCGAATAGTTGGGATGCGGGTTCTCCACCGGCGATTTCACCGATTAGCAAAGCGGCTCTTTTAAGTGCCTTCAGGGTGATCTCAGGGTCCGATCCCTTTTCAAAAATTTTGGCAGCATCGGTTCTCAGCAAGTGCCTCGTACTGGTTTTTCTAACTGAGGTCGCATCAAAATGGGCCGACTCTAAAAACAGGTCTGTGGTATTTTCATCCACCCCACTTCCTAGACCTCCAAAAACCCCGGCAATACAAAGGGGTTCGCGCTCAGCATTGCATATCATCAGGTCCTCTGCATCGAGTTTCCGCTCTTTTTCGTCGAGGGTGGTAAAACTGGTTCCGGCGGGCAATTGGGTGACAACGATGCCATTGCCCTTGATTTTTTTCAGGTCAAAAGCATGAAGGGGTTGTCCGAATTCATGCAAAATAAAATTGGTAATATCCACGACATTATTGACTGGTCTGGCACCGATGGATTTAAGGCGCGTCTGAAGCCATTCGGGACTCTCCCCGACCTTCACATTTTTTATCAATAAACCGGAGTACCGCGGACAGGCTTTTTCATCTTCGATTTGCACTGTAAAATCCACCTCCGGTCCCTCTTCAAATCCCTTCAGTTCTGGATAATTGATATCCTCTTGATAGTTTTCATTCACCCGCAGCCACGCCAAAACATCCTCCGCAACACCGATGTGGGAAGTGGCATCTGATCTATTGGGAGTCAATCCAATATCGAATATGAAATCTTTCTCCACTTTATAGACTTCGCTAGCCTGAGTTCCGGCTTTAATGGATGGGTCCAACACTATAATGCCATCCCGGCTAGTCCCAACGCCAATTTCGTCTTCAGAACATATCATACCCGCTGAGCGCTCCCCTCTGATCTTAGCCTTTTTTATGTCAAAAGGCTCACCCTCATTGGGGTAAATCGTGGAGCCAACTCCTGCCACCACCACCTTTTGACCGGCAGCTACATTGGGCGCACCGCAGACGATATTAAGGGGTGCCTCACCGTCTCCGACATCTACTTTGGTAACAGATAGCTTATCTGCATTGGGATGGGAGCCGCATTCGAGCACCTCTCCCACCACAAGTCCTTTTAGACCTCCCGGTATGGAGGAAAATTCTTTCACTCCCTCGACTTCGAGTCCGATTGATGTCAGTATTTCAGACATTCGATCTACAGAGTGATCGGTATTCAGGTATTGTTTCAGCCAGTTGTATGAAATATTCATTGGAGAAAAGTTCTTAATTCAAGGCGCAAAGATAGCTTTAGAAACCAGAATGGAGAACTCAGGGCCGCTAATTTCAGCCGTAGCCCCGGAGTAAATTGCGTTTCAAACCACTAATCCTCACTAGAATTCAAATAAAGCCTGCAATGCATCACTTCTGAACCACGAGTTTCAGATTGACCGATTGACCACCTGAATCCCGGATACTAATAAAGTAAATGCCCGAATCGAGATTCTTTGTGCTGAAGGTTTGAATCGAGCTTCCCTGTGTATGGCGATCCACTATTTTGCCGGTGAGATCGTAAACGCTGATTTCTGCTTTGGAAAAACCGGACTCGGGGAAGCTGAGGGTGTAGGATTCTCCGGCTGGATTTGGGAACAGTTCCGGGCTGAATGGGGCCTGGTCTATCTCCTCCACACTTACCGGTTCTTTGGCCGGCAGGTCAGTGGCGAAAATCTCAAGTCCACCTCGCTGGTTCGCTACCACCACTTCCAAAAGTCCATTCCCGTTTAAATCCTCTAAAACTGCCTGAGAAAATGACCCTACATTGATCTCTCCAAAAAACTCTGTTTCAGCGTCCTGGACATGGCCGGGAGCGGGATTGATATCCCGGTACATTTTCAGCTTTCCGTCCAGTCCTCCGACAAGCATGATAAGCCCGTCGTCGGATTCGTAAAAGGAGGGGGCGCTAAAGCCGCGAAATTGATTTCCCGGCACCGTCAAAATACCTGCGAGACAGGGATTGTTGGGGGCTTCAAATTCATCGGAGGCAAACTCGGGATTTTCAGCTGTTCCGATGTTTTGAAAATAATTGACATTGCCACAGCGCATATTATCGACATTGTTGGCATTCTGTTCCCCCAAAATTAAATCCGGGAGTCCGTCACCATTGAGATCTGCCACGGCGGGGCGGGCAAATTGCCCCACATCGATATCCATCCAGGGGTACTCCCACGTATTCACTTGAATTGGCTCACCCGGACCATTTACATTTTCGCCAAAAAACAGTCTTCCGCGATTGTCACCCACTATAACATCTTTGGCGCCATTGCCGGTCATGTCGTAAAAGACAGGGGCAAAAGCCCGTGCACTGGAGGTAAATTGATTCATACCGAACAGGTCTGTATCTTCAAGCCGGAACTCAGGCTCTTCAGCTGTGCCGACATTTCTGTACCAATACAGCGATGCATCTCTTTCCTGCGGACTTACATAGAGGCCCATTGTCCCCACTACCAGGTCCAGTAAACCATCACCATCTACATCGACCACGGCCACGTGAGAGCGGGATCCCACATCGATCATATCGCCCACGAGAAAATCTTTTTGCTGTAGTTCAAAAACATATTCATCCCCTGTGCCCACATTTTGATAGAACCAGGCCACGTCTTTGGTTTCTCCAAATCCCTCTGCCCCATTGGGTGCAACAATGAGGTCATTGCGCCCATCACCGGTTACATCTACAATAAATGGAGCGACAAATGTGGGGAGATCCACCGGAACGTCATAGGGTGGATAATTGATTTCCACCTCCACCATAAAGGCATTATTGCTGGTTCCCCCGTTTCGGAGGAAGGCGATTTCATCAGTGGCCAAATCACCTATCAGCGCATCGTACAGTCCGTTGCCCTGTTCGTCAAAAAGTGCAATGGTAGATCCGGCATGGCGGGGTTCTGCTGAGCCTTCAAAATTCCAGGAGGCGCAGCTATTGGGATCATCACTTAAGAATATCTCGCCGGAAAAATCCTCCTCAAAAAACTTTCCCCAACAGTGGTCTTCGAGTCTGAAAATAAACTCGTGGGGCTCGCGGCCCTCTTCCACTGTTCTATTTCTGTAGTATTGAACCGTTCCACCTGCCGGACTGAAAACTACAACATCCAAATCGCCATCGCCATCCACGTCTATAATATCAGGAATATCAATACTCAACACATTGATATTGGCCTGTCCACTGCCATCTCTAAAAGCTAGCACATTATGACCAAAGGTTTGATCCAGTTCGAGCAACTCAAAACTCAGAGAGCCATCCTCCACAATTCCCGTATAAACCTGTATTCCCGGAATACCTGGAATTTGGGAATAGGTAAAGATGTCGGGAACACCATTGTTGTTGTAGTCGCGCAGCAGCATGAAGTTTCTCATCTCTGGAAAAATGGATGAGAGATCGGGGTCGTAGTGGTATTCCGGTTCTCCTTCCTGACCTTTGTTTACAAAAACCAGCACTTTGGCTCCGTCCCTGTCAAAAACCACCAATTCGTTTTTCCCATCCCTGGTGATGTCGCGATTGGAAAACTGCGGATTGTTGAGTCCACCGGCGAAGGGGTGCTTCAACTCCTTTCCATCGATGGTCACCGCAAAGGAAATCTTCTCGAAAGCCTGCCCATTCAAGGAGAATGCAGCAAAAACCAGGGCGGCTATTGTCAACAGTAATTTTGTCATCATAATGCGGTATTTAAAAAAGTTCCTATCTTAACCCCTGAATAAAAGGGGGTGAAAGCATGGCTCAAATTTACAAAATTTACAAAGTTATTGCGCTAATCGCAATCCTAATTCCAATTGCACCGCAATCACTTCACAGTGAAACGGAAAAGGACGCTCCGGAATTCCAGATTGAGGAGGAAATAACTGTCAAAACAGATCAAAACAGGAAAAATTTATTTCTGGTAAGCGGCCATACGGATGAGATGCCCATTGTTTTGGAGATCAACGGCGAGCCCGACACCTTTTTGATGATCAATGGGATGGCTCCATTGAATATAGATTTGACGCGAAAAGGTGAATTGTTTTTCTTTATGGAGCCCGGCCATTATACCAGTCTGCAGATATACCATTTATCCCTGGATTCGGAAGGACTGGTGCGTTTGCGAAAGATACCACTTTGGCTGAGTTTGTTTCCCCCCTTACTGGCGATTGGACTTGCATTGGTTTTTAGGGAGGTGATCATATCCCTCTCACTTGGAATACTTTCCGGTGCGTTTATCGCCACAGGAATGTACTTCGATTCAGTCCTGACTGCCTTTTTAAGGACCATGGACACCTATGTTCTCGGAGCCCTTAACGACCCCTACCACCTTTCCATCATACTGCTCTCCCTGTTAATTGGAAGCACCGTGGCCATTATTTCCAACAACGGAGGTATGCAGGGAGTAATCAATAAAATAGTGCCCTACGCGAAGACCCGAAGAAGTACCAAACTCACCGGCTATTTCATGGGCTTGCTGTTGTTTTTTGACGACTATGCCAACACCCTGATTGTGGGAAGTACCATGCGCAAACTCACCGATGCATATAAAATATCCAGGGAAAAACTCGCCTACATTGTCGATAGTACCGCTGCCCCGATAGCTGCGGTCGCTTTGATTACCACCTGGGTCGGCGCCGAGTTGAGTTACATTCAATCGGGTATTATCCACATAGATATCGAATTGGGGCAGTCCGTTTACGCCATTTTCCTGGCATCCCTAAAGTATTCCTTTTACCCCTTTATGACCCTTTTGTTTGTCTTTATCATACTGTGGACGGGGAGAGATTACGGTCCCATGTTTAAGGCTGAGCAGAAGGCACTAACGGCAGAAGAAAAAGGAGCTGCCGGAGAAAAAGATCAAAAACTTGAAGAAGATGAACTCGAGCCAAAAAAAGGCATTCCACACCGCTGGTACAATGCGGTCGTTCCTATCCTTACACTCATCTTAACCGCGATTATTGGACTTTACTACACCGGGTTGCAGGGGCTTCATGCAGATATGGCTGGGGACGGGGTCATCGACAGTCTTTTTTCGCGAGCTGCAGCCTGGGAAGCGGCCGCCATTACTTTGGGAGAGGAGGCCGGCTTTTTACAAAAACTGGGGCTGGTGATTGGATATTCTGATCCATTTGCATCATTGCTTTGGGCCTCGGCTCTTGCAGTAACTGTAGCCCTTTTGATGACCTTTTACCAAAATCTGATGGGCATTTTTGAGGGTATGGAGTCATTTGGAAGAGGCATGAAAAGTATGCTACCAGCGGTGACGATACTTGCCCTCGCCTGGGGTTTGGCATTGATAACGCAGGATTTGGGGACGGCAGATTATCTGGCCGGATTGCTACAGGGCAATATAAGCCCCTATTTGATACCACCATTGGTATTTTTAATTGCCGCTTTTACGGCTTTCAGTACAGGTTCTTCCTGGAGCACCATGGCCATTTTATATCCGATAGCCATTCCGGCCACTTACGCTGTCTGCACGGCGGCGGGTATTGACACAGAGCTCACTGTTGAAATTATGCTCAATGTAATATCCATCATACTGGCTGCATCCGTTCTCGGAGACCACTGTTCTCCGCTGTCAGATACGACCATCTTGAGTTCATTGGCTTCCGGCTGCGACCACATCGAACATGTGAGGACACAGTTGCCCTATGCATTGAGCGTGGGAATTTTTGCTCTGGCAGCCTCCTTTTTATCGACCTTTCTGGGAGGGGGATGGATGGTATCACTTATTCTCTTCGCCGCTGGTGGGATAGTATTTTGGATTGTTATCAACCGGCTTGGCGCCAGAGCAGAACTGGAGGAATAATTACAATAGCGGAAATAAACCAGGGTTGATTTGAATCAAACCAGTCTGCCCCTTTACAAAAAAAGTCCGGACACTTTTGCCCGGACTTTTGATAACCAATAAACCAATCTCATGAAAAAATAAATGAGAATATAAAAAGACGTAAATCTTTAATCGACATTGTCGTGGAGGTAGCTGTT
>PWJP01000167.1 GCA_003559985.1 Saprospirales bacterium | reverse complement strand
GGAGGGGCATTGGGCAAGCAACTCTACCTCCGGGTAAAAGACGTCGCACAGTCCAATCTGAAACCTGCTGTTTACAGCGACAGCACGCTACCCGAACTCATACTGGAAATCTCTTCCAAAAGACTGGGAATGACTGCAGTACTGGAAAGGGAAACTGACAAATTGATGGGGATAATTACAGATGGGGACCTGAGGCGTATGCTTTCTTCCGACAACCCGCTGGAAAACATAAGTGCCGCTGATATTATGACCACCAATCCCAGGACTACGGCACCTGAAACCATGGCAATCAAGGCACTCAACCTTATGAAGGAGCACAGTATTACACAATTGATCGTCTCAGAAAATCGCGAATACCTCGGCGTAATCCACCTTCACGACCTGCTCCGGGAAGGCATTGTCTAAGTACTTTTTCTCTCACTCAATCTGAAGCCCGAAGAAAAATACAAACCCCACCAAATCAGCAGAAACAAAAAAGCGGGCATTTGAAAGTTGAGTGGCGAGTCAAAGGCCATAACTACCGCCATATAAGACCACCACCCCACCGCAAATGATCTGAATAAGCCATTCCGGTTTTTTAAGGCAGCAAAAAAAGTGGAAAAGAAAAGCAACAAGAAAAGGAGCATGGACGGGATTCCACCTTCCACACCGAAGAAAAGAAATTGCTGATTGGTATGTGCGTGAAGTTCTATACCATCTCTTTCGTAAGCCGAATTCATGACCTGACGGTAACCCCCGGTTCCGGTTCCCAATACCGGATTCTCAGAAATGAGTTTTATGTTGTACTCCCAGGAGACCAGTCTCAAAGCCACAGTTTGGTGTTCAAACTCATTGAGGTCCACATCCTCTTGCATGTAATTTTTCAACTCCCATCTCAACTGGTCAAACCGGTAGGTCAATTTGGTGTCGGTTCCAGTAAAAAAACCCACCACCGGCAACAAAATAAGGGTAGCGAGAAGAATCATTTGCCATCGTCCGGGAGCCCAATCATTTGATCTGTTAAAAAATCCGTAAGTAGTTGACAGTATCAAAGCAAAAGCCAGGGCAATCATCGCTCCGCGTCCTCCCAGTACCACAAAACCCGGTGCAATTATTAGTGCGCAAAGAATATAACTGGTCTGCACTCCGCCTCTAAAATGACTGACCCAAATCACGAGCAATGAAAAGCCCAACAAATAGGCGAAATAAAGCCGGTCGAGAAACGGACTGTACGCACCAAATCTTGCAAAATCCTGCATTTCAGCCTCCTTTCGAAGTATGTACCAATAGCCATCACCTATAGGAACCTGCTCCGGGAAAAAGTGGAAGTACAAGGTCACCAATGATGCAATAACAGAGCCGGCCAGAAGTGACTTAAACATCCGTGGGGCATTTTCAACCAACCAGTCCCGCAGTGCCCAGGCGATAAATGGCACCAAAAGCAATTCATCAAAACTGAGCAATCGACCAAATGCATCGGAGGCAGGACTCCACAGCACCCCCAAAGCCATCCAGGCCAGAAATAAAATCAGCGTGAAAATCACCCATTTTTCCCTCCTGAACTCCTCGGACAAAAAACGTCGGTGGGCACCGTCCGCGAAAAGCCGAATCAAACCGGCCGCAACCAACAAGCCCATGCCGATGGATACAGCGGGCTTGAAAAAAGGCATCAGAAAGGGCAACAAAACGAGCAGCCCGCAAACTACCTGCTTAAATAATGAATTTCCATCCGCACTACTGGTCCACATTCTATTCACAAATTTTTTCCGGCATTGCACCGCTTACTTCCCCAAAGATGGAACTTTTTTAAAATATCCCCTACCTTTGCCCCGAAAAGCAGAACCAAGGATGAACGAAGAATTCAATAAAGCAGAGGAAATTCTGGACCAAATAAAAAGCGCTGAACCGACTAACGTTGAGGAGCTGGAAAATTTTCGGATCAAATATCTCGGCTCGAAAAACGAGATCAAGCCCCTCTTTTCTAAAATGGGCAGCCTGAAACCGGAGGACCGGAAGGCCTACGGACAGTTACTGAACAAGCTGAAAAATACTGCTGAAGAGCGCTACAACACACTAAAACCTGCACTGGAACAGCGCGAAAAACAAGCTGAGTACCGGGACATTGACCTTACAGCTCCACCGGCTCCCATTAAGCATGGGGCGCGTCATCCGGTGGATATTGTGATGAACCGCGTCATATCTATTTTTCAGAAAATGGGTTTCCTACTCGCAGAAGACCGGGAAATCGAGGACGATTGGCACAATTTTACTGCTATGAACACCCCGGAAGATCATCCCGCTCGAGATATGCAAGACACTTATTATCTCAGGGATTTTGAGGGGCTGTTGCTCAGGACCCACACTTCCAGCGTGCAGGCCAGGGTCATGACTAGTGCAAAACCGCCCATTCGCATTATTGCCCCGGGGCGCGTTTACCGCAACGAGACCATATCGGCCAGATCCCACTGCCAGTTTCATCAGGTTGAGGGCTTGTACATAGACCGGGATGTCTCTTTTGCCGATCTGAAGCAAACCCTTTTACATTACGCCAGGGAGATGTACGGCCCGGATGCAAAAATCAGACTCCGTCCCTCCTACTTCCCATTTACAGAACCCAGTGCAGAGGTTGATGTATATTGGGGATTGGAGAGTGAAACTGACAAGCGAATCACCAAAGGTACCGGCTGGCTGGAAATCATGGGCTGTGGCATGGTGGACCCCCAGGTCCTGGAGAATTGCGGAATCGATCCCAGTGAATACAGCGGTTTTGCCTTTGGAATGGGGATTGAGCGACAGGCGCTGCTGCAATACAGAATTGAAGATATCAGGTGGTTGTTCGAAAACGACATCAGGTTTCTGAAGCAATTTCACCCGGCTATTTGATCATAAAACGCTCAAAGGGAGGTAGTGGAAAATCTTTTGGTCCATCCCTTTTTCAATCGGCTTGTCCAATTGCGGAAGGGGCTATTTTAACCGGTTGCCGGGCGTAAAACATATTATTATAAAGCGAGACAAAAACATCCATACCGTCAAAAATCACTCAAGATGAAGCCATCACTGCTAAAAGGAACCAGGGATTTTGGTCCACTTCAAATCAGAAAGCGGAACTACATTTTTGATATCATCAAAGACACCTTTGAAACCTACGGCTACCAACCCATCGAAACACCGGCCATGGAAAAACTGGAGACACTTATGGGAAAGTACGGGGACGAGGGGGACCAACTGCTTTTCAAGGTTTTGAATAACGGTGATTTTTTGTCAAAAGCAGACCAGGATGCGCTGAGTGCACAAGACAGCAACAAATTGCTGCCATCCATTTCAAAACGTGGGCTTAGATATGACCTGACCGTTCCCTTTGCCAGGTTTTTGTCCATGAACCGCAATGACTTACCCAGGATTTTCAAGCGCTATCAAATTCAGCCGGTTTGGCGGGCCGACCGTCCCCAAAAAGGCAGGTTCCAGGAGTTTTACCAGTGTGATGCAGATGTGGCCGGCTCAGATTCACTCGTTTATGAGGCCGAATTAATGGAAATATACGACCGGGTATTTGATAAACTGGGCATCGAGGTAACCATCAGGGTCAACCACCGGAAAATATTGGCCGCCATTGCAGAATTGGCCGGTCTGGGAGACCAATTTATCGCCTTTACCACCGCCCTTGATAAATGGGACAAAATAGGCAAAGAGGGTTTTGCCGGGGAATTAAGAAAACTCGGCTGCGAAGAGGGAGCCATTGAAAAAACGCTGGATGTCATCTCAAAAGGTTACGAAAACGAGGGAGTAAAGAAAGTGTTGGAATCCACTTCAGCCGGTATGGAAGCCGTGAAGGAAATCAACCAACTAACTAAACTTGGAGGTTTTGAAGGATTGACCAACAATGCGAAAATCGACCTGACCCTCGCCCGTGGATTGACCTATTACACCGGTTTTGTATTTGAAGTAGAGGGAAAAAATACAGGGCTCGGAAGCCTTGGCGGCGGCGGCAGATACGACGATCTAACCGGCATTTTTGACTACCCGGATATCAGCGGGGTAGGTATTTCCTTTGGAGCTGAGCGCATTTTTGAAACCCTGGAAGCACAAAACGGATTTCCTGAATTCTCACTCAGCTCCTCGCGGGTCCTCTTTATGCCTTTTGACGAGGAAAGTCTGCTGTACAGTTACAACTGGTGTACTCAACTCAGGAATGCGGGCATCCCATCTGAGGTTTACCCCAGCCCGGACAAACTCAAAAAGCAATTCAGGTATGCAGAACAAATTCAGGTCGCCAGAGTGGCACTGGTAGGAGAAAAAGAACGCACTTCAAATGTGGTGGGTCTTAAGGACCAAAATACCGGTGAACAAAGGGAAGTTGGTTTGGAGGAACTGATGGAATTGCTGAAGAAATGAGATCCTTTGATGGTGGCCTAAATGCGGAAATACCATTTTTTTAGAGAAGCCATTCTCAAATCATTAAGAGCACCTAATCAATCTCTATCCATAGAGATTTCTTTAGCTTATCCTCTTGAATTTCAGCGATTATCTCCACATAGGTGTACACTATTTTACTGAGTTAAACTTCTCCAATACCACAGCCTATTTCATGCAGGGTTTTAACACGGCTTTGCGGAAATTCAAATCACTGTATATTTGACCGAAAATTGTTGAATTGGAGACCAATTTACTCATTGAAATACTGCTTCCGCTTTCCCTTGCCACCATTATGTATGGGATGGGTCTCACCCTGCGATTAAATGATTTCAAGAGAATTCTGGTCTATCCCAAAGCGGTTTTCACCGGCCTGGTCTCTCAATTGCTTTTGTTGCCGGCCATTGCATTTGCCCTGGTGTATTCCATTGATTTGAAACCAGAGTATGCAGTAGGGCTGATTTTGATTGCGGCTTGCCCCGGTGGCCCGACCTCCAACCTAATCGCCTTTTTGGGTAAATGCGACACAGCCCTTTCTATTTCTCTGACCGCCTTGTCAAGTTTGATAACCATTTTTACTATCCCCATTATCGTAAATCTCGGACTGGAGCTATTCTACGATTCAGGCCAAATTATCAGACTTCCCGTATTACGTACAATTTTCCAAATCATGGTTATCACCGTCATACCCGTTGGTTTTGGGATGTTCACCAGATCAAAAATTCCGGTACTGGCAGAGAAAGCCATTCGCCCTGTGAAGCTGGCCTCTACCCTGTTTATCATTTTGGTTATAGTGGCGGTGGTGTTTAATGACCGGGAGATGGTACTACCGGCCTTTAAAGATACCGGATTGTGGGCCTTAATACTCAATGTAGTCACCATGGCAACGGGATTTCTCACAGGCAGGCTAATGGGCTTACCTATGCCGCAAAAGTCATCCATTTCCATAGAAACCGGCATTCAAAATGGAACACTGGCAATCGCCATTGCAGCCAGCAGCACACTTTTAAACAGCCCTGATATGGCCATTGCCCCGGCAGTGTATTCCATTATCATGTTCTTTACCGGAGGAGCAGTTGCATGGCTGTTCAGTCGATTAAACCACAAACACGCCCTGAAAAACAGGCATTAATAATCATTTATCAGGTAAGTAATCCACTTTTGGGCCGCGAGACCCTAATCCTTCCTTAGGAAAAACTGAACGTAGTCTGAGGACTAAAAAAATATTTGGGCGGCATCATAATTCCTGCAATTTGTTCAATAAACATCACGTCCATACTGCCATTTTTTCACCTCCATAATGATGCATATGCAACTTTTACTCCTTCTTAAATGACATTTTGACAAACAGAAACATAATTTATGCCTTTTTGACCGAATGATTGCAACGGCACATAGTTTGATGATAACTGGGTGAAAAATCAATTGTTTAACCCTAAAAATTTTCAGCCATGTTAATGAAGATCAATAAAACGCCGGTTCAAAGCACGCTGTCCAGAATGATGGATGATTTTTTCAACGGGTCCTTTGGAGATATGCACGAAAGCAGCCTTATGGCTACCAAACCCTCTGTAAATATTGTCGAGAATGAGGACAATTTTACAGTGGAAGTTGCAGCTCCCGGACTTGACAAAAAGGATTTCAATGTCACCGTGGAAGATGACATTTTGACCATTTCTGCAGAGCGCAAAGATGAGTCAGAAGACAAGTCGGGCACATTCACAAGAAGGGAGTTTAACTATACTTCTTTCAGTAGATCATTCCATCTGCCCGAAACGTGTGACTCTGAAAAAATAAATGCCCATTATAAGGATGGTATGCTAATGTTGGAAATCCCCAAGAGGGAAGAGGCGAAGAAAAAGCCTGCAAAATCTATAAAGATTTCATAAGTACCAGGCAAGTAGCAAGTAGTTGGATTTAGGTTAATAAAGCCCGGGAGATCCCCTCTTCCGGGCTTTACCTTTTTATACTCTGTAGATGATAAAATTCGGTTAGTTTATTCGATTCTTCAGCCTGTACAACTTACCGGGGAGCGATTGCACCATGCCCTTTAACTCTAATTCCAACAGTAGGTTGGCAAGTTTCCCGGGCCGGCATTTGGCCAGTAGTGAGAGTTTGTCCACATGTACCCTGCCCTCTTCACGAAGTATATCCACTATCAGCATCTCGTCCTCTGTTATTTCACTAAACAACAAACCCTGCGCGGCAGCTGGCTGTCCACTTTCCACATCCCAGTTCAATTGCTCTGCAATGTCATCCGCAGTTTCCATCATTGAAGCCACATGGGTTTTTATCAACTTATTGCACCCTCTCGACTTCTCGTCAAATGGTTTTCCGGGAAATGCAAAGACGTAGCGATTGTAATCAAAGGCGAGCTGTGCGGTAATCATCGAACCACCTTTTTGTTTGGATTCTACCACGACAAGTGCATCGGACAAGCCGGCAATAATCCTGTTTCTCATGGGGAAGTGCTCGCGCACCACTTTTTGATCGTGAACAAACTCTGTTAGCAGTCCCCCATTTTCAAGCATTTGGTCAGCAAGTCCTTTGTGATTGGCGGGATAAATAAAATCATGGCCACCTCCAAGAACCCCGACAGTGGGAATACCCTGATCCAGGGAATGTTTGTGCGAAGCACCGTCTATTCCCATTGCCAATCCGCTAATGGTCAACACCTTATAAGGTACGAGTTGACTTATCAATTGCTCAGTGAGTAACAAGCCGTCCGGAGTGGGAGTACGTGTACCCACAATACCAACTGTCCTGCCTGCATTCAAATCTGTACTTCCCCGGTAGTACAGCACTATGGGGCCATCCGCCATTCTTCTCAATCTGGAGGGATAGGCCGGGTCTAAATAAGCCAAAACCTGTGAATCCTGGTCAATTTCCTTGCGGTAGATATCCTCCGCCTCTTTAAAATCCAGCTCCTTCTTCAAGCCCCGTACTAAGTCTTCCCTTATTTTGGGGAGTTTGGAAATTTCTGATGGGGACGCCTTCAGGAGGTTTTCGGTTGTATTAAATTCATTGATCAGACGGCGGAAATTCTTAGTTCCCATTCCGTGAAGCCGGCTGATTGCGATGTGGTTGATTATTTCCTGTTCTTTCATAGCAAAATTGGGCACAAAATTTAATTGTCAAAAAGGGATGGTTCCAATTCTCTGGCACGATTGAGGTGATTACCTGCTTGATCGTGCATATCGCGCATCTCCAAGACCCTTCCGAGGGCGTAATTGATACGTGCATCATTGGGCTCTAATTCGTGGGCCATATTCAGGTAAAAATGAGATTCGGATAAATGGCCCATCTCGGTAAACAGTTTAAACGTCGTCTCGTAGTAAAAGTCCAACAGTTTTTTCCGGTCAGAGTGGGTGCGGTTTAGAAATTCCATGTATTCTCGTATGTAAGACATCCTCGGATTTATCTTCAACACCTCCCTAAATTCCTGTAACAACCTTTCGAGGTCGCGGTGTGTTCGGAAACGCTCTGCAGCAACCCCGGCTCGCATATTCAAAGCACTGTTGTAGGTGGGGTGAATTTCCAAAGCCCTTTTAAAATGGTGCTTTGCCACATTGAGGTACATATTCCTCTTTTCTCCATCGGTCTCTTCCCGGTATTTATTGAAATTGGCGGTTCCGTAGAAAAGATTGGCCCTGGCACTGTTGGGATTGGTCTTTACAGCACTCGCATTAAGCGCCATAGGACTCTTCCAATCCGGCAGGCGGTCGAGCACAATAGCAGTATAAGCTAGCATCACTACCGCCAACACACCGATGGAGATTTTCCGTATTTTACCGACTCGCTCAAAGTAATTGGGTATTTTGCGAAGTAACATCCAGGGTAGTAATGCACAAAATGCCAAAGAGGACATATAGACGAAGCGCTCGTTCATAAAGGTGCCCACCGGGAAAAGCACATTAGAAACTATAGAAATGGTCGCCAAATAGTACCAAAACCAAAATGCAACCAGGTCTTTTTTCCTCAATCCATAAATGGCGTAAAATATCATCCCGATGTACAGCAGAGCACTCAGAAGAACTGTGGGATTGGACCATTCCTGAATGGCGATGGCATATGGATAATAGTCGTGAGACAGCGGCCAGGGCACGAACAACAGTTGAATGTATTTGCCCAGGGTCAATGTAATGGTGGCGTATTGTTGAGCAGTGTTCATCTCAACAAATGGATTGTTCATCAACTGTGTTACCTCCACCCCACTGGAAAGCAGATATCCCACCACCTGATATCTGATAATCAAATAAACTGCTGTGGCAAGCAACAGGCCTCCCACCAGGGGCAGTTGTCGCAAAACCGGTCTGTCTGTAAAAAAATACAGAGCCAGGGGAATCACAGCGAGAAAGGTAATCACATTTTCCTTGGCCATCAAGCCGAGAAAAAAGACAGCAAATGCTGCGATTAGCCATTTAAGCTGAAACCGGTCAAAATATCGAATGGAGAAATAAAGGGCAGCAAGGGCACCCATCAAGGCCATAATTTCATCCCGTCCTTTAATATTGGCAACCACTTCGGTGTGCAATGGATGTAAAGCAAACAACAGGGTTGCTACAAATGGAATGGACAGAAACCACCGGGTATCTGTGGGCTCCTTTTTTCGGAAAAAGAAAAACATAAGCCGGTATATCAACAGGCAACTCAGCCCATAAAGCAAGCCGTTGCCAATATGGCCTGTTATTGGATTGAGACCAAACAACTCGTATTCAATGGCAAAGGTAACTATGGAAAGCGGCCGGTATCGGGACCCCACAACCAGGCTTTGTTGTTCACCCAAATACCCTTCAAAGGACTCCCTACTCAATATATCCCATACTCCACCAATCCCCTCCTGGACAAAATTATTCTCGGAAATGACAATTTTATCGTCCAGGATGTAATCGTAGTTGACAACCGGTAAATAGAGGGCAAAGGCAACGGCAAAAATAATGGCACCGGCCTTGATTT
>PWJP01000281.1 GCA_003559985.1 Saprospirales bacterium | reverse complement strand
TTCATTCTTATGTTTTTTAGTAATTAACAACGTAAATTTACGGCAAATTATAGACTATGTACTTTAAAGAGATTGTTTTCTTTCTGTCATTTGTATTATTATTTGGTTCATGTCAGGAAGTCGGGGAGAAGCAAGTGGATGAATCGCCCATTTGGGTTCCCAATGCCAATAAGCACATTGATGAGAATGAAAAATACTTTAAAAGCCTGCATCAAATGACCTTCGGCGGCTCCAATGCCGAGGCTTATTTCAGCTTTGCGGATGACCGCCTTGTTTTTCAGGCATCCAATGACGCCTGGGATGTGGAGTGTGATCAGATATTTTTGATGGACCTGACGGAGACCTATTCCAATGAGCACATGCCCCCCAGAATCAGTACAGGTCTGGGGCGTACCACCTGCTCCTATTTTTTGCCGGGTGATTCACTTATTCTTTACTCCTCAACTCACCTCGGTGGAGATCCTTGTCCTCCTACTCCTGAGCGGGGAGGAGGACAGTACATTTGGCCGATCTACAGGACCTTTGATATTTTTATTGCTGACCTCGAGGGCAATGTAGTAAACCAACTCACCGACAATCCGGGGTATGACGCAGAGGCCACGGTTTCTCCCAAAGGAGATAAAATTGTGTTCACCAGTTTCAGGGAGGACACGAGAGACCTCAATCTATACACCATGGACCTGGATGGGGGCAACTTAAAGCAGATTACCCACGAGAGGGGATATCAGGGAGGTGCATTCTTCTCTCCCGATGGATCGCAAATTGTATTTCGCGGTTCCGCATTTACCACGGATGAGGAAGTCGAGCATTACAAAGATATGCTGGGCCAGGATTTGGTTCAGCCAACCAAAATGGAGATTTTTGTAGTGGATGCTGACGGTTCTAATCTCAGGCAGGTAACCGATCTGGGTGCAGCCAATTGGGCCCCATTTTTTCATCCATCCGGTGACAAAATCATATTTTCTTCCAATCACCATACGGAGAGAGGCCATCCTTTCAATCTTTTTATGATCAATGTGGACGGTACGGGATTGGAACAGATTACTTTTGGTGAAACATTTGAGTCGTTTCCCATGTTTTCAAACAACGGAGATTACCTCGTATTCTCTTCATCCAGAAACAATGAGGAAGGTACGAGGGACATTAATGTTTTTATCGCACAATGGGATCATGAAAGAGAAACAAGGGAAGATTGAATGCAGGGCAAATGAGGGCAAAATGGTTGACTCCAACCAAAATCTCACAGGTGAGTCTGTTGAAGATAGCAGCCCGTCTGAGGCTTGTTCCTTTTGTCCCGAAAATGATGATCGAAAATCAGACGGGGACGAGGATTTTAACTGGAGACCGCGAGATATCAAGCGCTGGTCTTTGGCCGGCCTTGGTGTGTTTTGTGTTGGTCTTGGTGCCCTTGGTACTGTTGTGCCCGGACTTCCCACCACTATTTTTGTCATCATAGCTGCATGGAGTTTTTCAAAAAGTTGTCCCTGGCTGGAGCAAAGATTGCTGAGAAATAGAATGTTTGGCCCTTCCATGGAAATAATTGACGGGAAAAGACCCTTTACACGGAGAGCGCGTATTATTGCCATGTCTATGATGTGGTTTTTTGGTTCCACCAGTATTGCACTGCTTTATTTTACCAATGCAGTGCCACTTTATGTTCTTTTGATCATTTTCCTGGCCCTCATTGCAGGGACAGTATCAATAGTGAAGTTCAACACGAGATCAAAAGAAGCCCTCCAAACCAGCGAACAGAAAAGAGCAGATTAACAACTTTAAGAATAATTTATGCTCGAATATCCTTCCAGACACTCTGGTCTTTCATAGCTTTGTACATTTGAGAAAATCCAACAATTTAAATCACTATGGTTAAGCGCCTGTTAATTCTCGCCCTTGTTGCTGTTCTGGTTCCGGCCTGCTCGAATGATTTTGAGTTGTTTACGGATAAAGAGGATATTCCGGTTGTTTACGGACTGTTGACTAAGTCTGAAGACAATCAGTTTGTGCGATTAGAGAGAGCTTTTCTCGACAAAGATCAAAGTGCGAGAGTAATTGCCGGAGAACCGGATTCAGTATTTTACGATGATGCTGTGGTTGAATTGGTGCACTTGCCTACTGGTGATCGATTTGAAATGGAGCGCATCAATGCTGCAGATATTGGATTGCCCCGAGATGAAGGAGATTTTCCCACCGATCCAAATTTCCTTTACTCCATAGATAGTGAAGTGATCAACCTTATTGGGGGAGATACCTACGGGATTGAGGTGAGTCGAGAAGGAGATGATATTATTGCATACTCCGAAGCTGAAATAATCGGGGACCTGCGTATTTTGACTCCAAGTGATCCCACCATACAACGACTGAATTATCAGGGAAGCAGCTCACAGCGAATACGATGGAGAGAGGCAAGTGAAGCTGAGTTTTTCAATGTGAGAATCAGGTTTAACTACGAAGAACGATCTCCCGCAACGGAAGGCGAATGGGTGCAAAATGATCTGTTATGGGTAGCCTCTAACAGAGTCCGCTCCAATACCATAACTTTAATTGGGGATGATTTTCTTCAGTTCATCGGCAACTCACTTACTGAAGACCCCACCATCGACAGGAGGTTCCGCTCAATTGATATCAGATTGGATGCAGTGGGTTCTGAATTGGCTGCATATATTGAAGTCGGCCTAGCCAACCTGGGAATAACGTCTTCCAATGAAATCCCCCTTTACACCAATATCGACGGGGGACTCGGTGTATTCAGTTCAACCAACTTTACCGAGGTTCAAGGTTTTAATTTGACTAGCAATGCAATCGACAGTTTGGTCGAAGGCAGATTTACAGAACAATTGAACTTTATTCGCTGACCACTGCCTAATTGTCAGTTTTTCCTGCCATATATCCTGCTAAACACCCCAAAGTGTCACGAATTTCCACATGGCACAAAGGTTGATTCAATGGTTATAAATTAATTCTAAAGACAAAAATCATCATTATGGGTAAGATAATTGGTATTGATCTTGGAACGACCAACTCCTGTGTGGCAGTTATGGAAGGTAACGAGCCACAGGTCATTTCAAATGAAGAAGGAAGGAGAACCACTCCGTCCATAGTTGCATTTATGGACAATGGAGACAGAAAAATTGGGGACCCTGCAAAGCGCCAGGCCATCACCAATCCCGCTAAAACCATAGCTTCAATCAAGCGATTTATGGGGGGACGCTACGGCGAAATGTCGGACGAAATTGACAATGTGTCCTACAAAATTGTCAAGGGAGACAACGATACCGTACGCATTCAAATCGACGATCGCACTTACACACCCCAGGAAATATCCGCCATGGTTCTTCAAAAAATGAAGAAGGTAGCTGAGGACTTTTTGGGACAGGAGGTGACGGAAGCGGTTGTTACTGTGCCCGCGTATTTCAATGATTCCCAAAGACAGGCCACCAAAGAGGCAGGTGAAATTGCCGGATTGACCGTAAAGCGGATAATCAATGAGCCAACCGCCGCTGCTTTGGCGTATGGAATGGATAAAAAAGGAGAAGACCAAACCGTGGCAGTTTACGACCTCGGTGGTGGTACTTTCGATATCTCTATTCTCGAACTTGGAGATGGCGTTTTTGAAGTAAAATCTACCAATGGTGACACCCACCTCGGTGGTGACGACTTCGACCGGGTATTGATCAATCACCTGGCTGACTCATTCAAAGAGCAGGAGAACATCGACCTGACCAAGGACCCTATGGCTCTGCAGCGTTTGAAAGATGCTGCCGAAAAAGCGAAAATTGAGTTGTCCGCATCCACCGAAACGGAAGTAAATCTTCCCTATATCACTGCTGTGGATGGAGTACCCAAACACCTCGTTCTCAAGATTACCCGCTCTAAGTTTGAGCAACTGGCCGACCACCTTGTTGAGCGTACCCTAAAGCCATGTGAGATTGCCCTCAAGGATGCCGGCTTGTCAAAAAGCGATATTGACGAGGTGATTTTGGTGGGTGGATCTACCCGAATTCCGCGCATTCAATCTGCTGTGGAGGAGTTTTTTGGTAAAAAAGCCAATAAAACCGTTAACCCGGATGAGGTGGTCGCTATCGGTGCAGCTATCCAGGGTGGTGTATTGAGTGGCGATGTACAGGACGTACTTCTGCTCGATGTCTCCCCACTCTCCCTCGGTATTGAGACCATGGGTGGTGTCTATGATGTGATCATCGAGGCCAACTCTACCATTCCGGCCAAAAAATCTAAATTGTACTCAACTGCAGCTGACAATCAGGCCAGTGTGGAAATCCACGTCTTGCAGGGTGAACGTCCAATGGCTCAGGACAATAGATCCGTAGGTCGTTTTATCCTGGATGGGATACCACCGGCACCGAGAGGAACGCCTCAGATTGAAGTGACCTTTGACATCGATGCAAACGGTATTTTGAATGTGAGTGCGAAAGACAAAGGCACCGGTAAAGAGCAGAATATTCGCATCGAGGCTTCTACAGGCTTGAGCAAGGACGAGATTGAAAAGATGAAGAGCGAGGCAAAAGCCAATGCAGAGTCCGATAAAAAGGCCAAAGAGCGCATCGAAAAGCTCAATTCAGCGGATACATTGGTATTCCAGACTGAGAAGCAACTCAAGGAGTACGGCGATAAAATTCCCGCCGACAAGAAGAGTGCCATTGAAGCAGCTGTAGCGGAAGTGAAAGAAGCTCACAAAGCGCAGGACCTCGAGAAGCTCGATCCGGCCATGGAAAAACTGAATCAGGCGTGGTCTGCTGCAAGTCAGGATATTTACCAGGCCGCTCAGCAACAGCAGCAAGGACAGGATCCCGCAGGCAATGGCGCCGGTCCGGCAGGAGGTGAATCCACAGATGACGATTCCACCGGTGGCGATGATGTGACCGATGCGGAATACGAAGAAGTGGATGACAACAAAGACAATAAGTAATCGATAAGCTAAGCTTGTTTTTTAGACTATAAAGGGAGCCTTCGGGTTCCCTTTTTTTTGCCCGAATGAATTCAGCGGTTTAGGCTGAGGCGCTAAACAAATAACAGATCACCTTCGTTTTTCTCATATGTTGAAAATCGCCTGGTCACCCGTTTACAAATACGATTTGCCCGAAGGCCACCGCTTCCCAATGGAGAAATACGAATTGCTCCCTGAGCAACTGATGTACGAGGGTACCGTAGATTCCGGAAACTTTTTCCACCCGCCCGCACTCAACAGGGACGAAATTTTACTGACGCACAAGACCGGTTATTACGACAGTCTTTTGAATGGGAAACTCAGTCGTAAAGAACAGCGTAGGATAGGATTTCCGGTGACGAGAAAACTGGTGGAACGGGGAAGGTACATAGCCGGAGGCACACTCAAATGCATCGATTACGCCCTGGAATACGGCATTTCCATGAACATTGCCGGTGGAACTCATCACGCTTATCCCGACCGTGGAGAGGGCTTTTGTGTCTTCAATGATTTTGCGCTTGCATCCAACATTGCACTGCAGAAGAAGATGTTGAGCAAGATATTAATTGTCGATCTGGATGTGCACCAGGGGAACGGCAATGCCTTTATTTTTCAAAATGAAGACCGTGTGTTTACCTTCAGTATGCACGGAGCCAAAAATTACCCCCTCAAAAAAGAGCAGTCGGACCTTGATATTCCCCTTCCGGATGGCCTGGAGGATCAGGATTATCTCAGGATTTTAAAAGAAACCCTTCCTAAACTCATGGACGAAGTGGAACCGGATTTGGTGTTCTACCAGGCAGGGGTGGATATATTGGAGACTGATAAACTCGGCAGACTGAAGGTCGGTAAGAATGGGGTGATGGAGCGCGATAGATTTGTGTTGGAGACCTGTAGGAAAAATGGGGTCCCGTTAGTAGTCAGTATGGGAGGCGGATATCCGCACAAGTTGAGCGACCTGATCGATGCACATGCCAATACTTACCGGGTGGCGACGGAGTTGTTTTTTTAGTGAGATGTCAGCCATTCTACAGGGCGAATATCCCAGAGCTATGACAAACCAGGCATCAAAGGCATTATATAGCAATTCATTGGCTAAAATACATTATATTGGCCCTCTAATCGACCAATTTCCCGCATATTTGCCGGAGTTAATGCAGTAAAGCGGACCAGTTTCTATCCCAGTAATTTGGTCAAAATTCCAATAGAAAACCCACAGCAATGGCTCAAGAGGTACAGTATATTCAGGTGTTGCTCCCGCTTCCACTAAAGGGAACCTTCACCTATTTTGTGCCCGATGAATTGAGGCCGCTCGTCAAAATCGGTTGCAGGGTAGAGGTCCGTTTCGGACGCTCGAAGATATACTCCGGCCTTGTGGAGAGTTTCACAGAGGAACCACCCACAGACTACAAAATTAAACCCATACTGGATGTCCTCGATGACAGACCCATAGTAGGGGAGTTGCACCTCCGGTTTTGGAAATGGATGGCGGATTATTACGGATGCAGTACGGGCGAGGTTATGTCCGCCGCTCTACCCGGCCCCATGAAACTTCACAGCCAATCTATACTAGTCAGGGGATTTGCATGGGACGAGGAGCACGATCACCTGTCCGACGAAGCCTGGTTGATTAGAGAGGCACTGACAGACCACAGTGAGATTGACCTGGATGAGGCGCGGGCCATTGCAGGACGCAAAAATATCGGAAAGTTTCTCGAGGAGTTGATTTACAACGGTGTGGTGGAGCTGAAAGAAGAGCTGAAGGAGAAATTTAAGCCCGTTTCCATGCGGCATTATTCCATCGTGCCAAAGTACCTGAAAGATCCCGGTAAGGCCCTGGATGCTGCCAAAAACTCCAATCCACAGACTGTTGTGCTGCTCACGCTTTTTCAAAAAAAGGACGAACCCGTTCCCATTTCCAGGCTGAAGAAAAACCCCGAAATTAAGCGGCATGCCCTTGATGCCCTGGAGAAAAAAGGCATTATTGAGTCCCAAAAAATGCAGGTCAGCAGGCTGTCTGAGGAAAATAAATCCTTTAAAAAGGCCCCAAAACTCTCCGAAGAACAAACTCAGGCCATCCGGCAAATTAAAGAGAGCTGGAGGGATAAGGATGTTGCTCTGCTGCACGGTGTGACTGGAAGTGGAAAAACCGTTCTGTACATCGAATTGATAAAAGAGGTGTTGGATAAGGGAGGACAGGTCCTCTATTTGCTGCCGGAAATTGGTCTGACTCAGCAGATTATTAAGCGCATTGAGGCCTCTCTCGATCATCCGGTTCATGTCTTTCACTCAAGGGAAAATGTGCAAAAAAAAGTGGAGGTGTGGAAGGCGGCGATGGATGACCAGGGGCTGATTATCGGCGCGAGGTCTTCCGTCTTTTTACCCTGCACCAATCTCAAACTCATTGTAGTGGATGAGGAGCACGATCCCTCCTACAAACAACAAAACCCCGCCCCACGCTACCACGGTCGTGATGCTGCCATTTACCTGGCGCGAATCACCGGTGCAAAGTTGTTGCTCGGCACCGCCACCCCTTCGCTGGAGAGTTTTTTCAATGTGCGCAAGAAAAAATACGGCTACTGCCTTTTGGAAAACCGCTACGGAGAAGCCGTCCTGCCTGAGACGCAACTTGTCAACATCAAAAAAGCGCGACTGGGAAAACGGATGAAGGGTCCCTTTTCTAATGAACTGCTGGATGAGATTAAATCCTGTGTGGAGGATCAAAAAAAGGTGATACTTTTTCAAAATCGACGAGGCTATTCGCCCAGCATTCAATGTGCGCAATGCTCCTGGATACAGGAGTGCCATCAGTGCGATGTCTCCATGACGCTGCACATGCGGATGAATGAAATGAAGTGCCACTATTGCAGCCACACAGCAAATGTGCCGTCCGAATGCCCCGCCTGTGGCTCCACCCGGCTTGAGGCCATTGGATTTGGAACCGAAAAAGTGGAGGATGAGCTAAGCCTGCTAATGCCAGACCTCAAAATGGCCCGCATGGACCAGGATACCACCCGGTCAAAAAAAGCACTGCACAAATTGCTGTACGACTTTGAAACCGGTGTGATCGATGTGCTCGTCGGCACACAGATGGTGACCAAGGGACTGGACTTTGAAAATGTCGGTCTGGTAGGTGTCCTGAATGCAGACCAATTGTTCAACTTCCCTGACTTCAGGGCTTCGGAAAGGGGCTTTCAGATGTTGACCCAGGTCAGTGGAAGGGCGGGAAGAAGCAACTCTCCCGGTAAGGTGCTCATTCAAACCGGAAACCCGGAGCACCCCATTTTGCAAGATGTCCTCAATGCTGATTTCAAAAACTTTTTTTACAGAGAATTGCGCGACCGGGGAAAGTACCGCTATCCTCCTTTTTACAGAAACATCAAACTGGAGATAAGACACAAGGACCTGCAAGTAGTGTGGAAAGCTGCACGGATAATTAAAGAGAAGCTGGAACAAAAATTTGGCAATCGCGTCCTCGGTCCTGCAGAACCCATGATTCCCAGGATTCGGTCTCATTACCTGCTGGAGTTTATGTTCAAGGTCGAAAAAGATGCAGAATTGCTCACCGCCACTAAGGTGTTTACCATTGCACTCCTTGACCACGTTCGAACCAAGGACCCGTTTAAGTCATTGAAATATAAACTGGATGTGGATCCGGTATAAAAAAAGCGAGATGCCGGAAATGGACACCTCGCTAAAATGTGTGGAAATTATTTGTACGTTTAATCTAATCACTCTCCAAGGGAGAAGTGACTATGCGCATGCTCATATTCATCACAATCGTGATCGATACAAGCCTTCACTTCAATTCGGAATTCTGTGCCGGCCTCAAAAGTACTCAAGTCCAGGGGTTCATTGAATTCCACCAATGCGACATGGCGGTGTAGATGCCAGTCCGCAATTTTGTCGCCGGGCTCGTCCTCCAGATATACCTCAATATCAATGTCGTGGTTTTCATCCGTGGCCTCTATCATCACGTATATATCAATTTCTTCGGCTTCTGCCATAGGAATGACTTCACCATCCAGGGGAGATACTATCGTTATTTCGATCTCATTGCCAGGTTCGGGTCCGTTGTCATCGTCGCTGTCACATGCAGTGAACAGCAAAGAAAATCCGGCGAGCAGTAATACGGGCAACAATATCTTTTTCATGGGTATGAGTTTTAGTTGTTTGATGCAACACTGTTGCAAAAGAACGAAAAGATTCTGAAAAAGATGGTAGTTCCAACCGTTTTTTTGCTTTCATGACATGAAAATGACAATTGGATGTGTTTTAGGAAAGCATCCGGGAGCCATAGTGAGAGAAAAAAAGCGCAATTGTGCTACCCAATTGTAACAGGCATAGCCAGATATGCAAAGGGCATATCTCAATTAGCTAAATAATCAGCAGTAATGTACTTGCGCTGTTTATTGCTCGAGTTCCCTAAGTTTTTTCTTGGTCTCCTCTATCTGGTTGCGTTGGTTTTGGATGGA
>PWJP01000037.1 GCA_003559985.1 Saprospirales bacterium | reverse complement strand
TAACCAGATCAAAAATAAACCAGATGAGTCTAAACATGGTATTGGGTGCTTCCGAAAAACCCTCGAGATACAGCAACAAGGCAATGGCAGCCCTTCAGGCCAACGGACATAAAGTCGTTGCAATGGGTAAGAAAACGGGCGAAGCACACGGAATAAACATCCAAACAGAATGGCCCAAACCCAATACCGTCGATACGCTGACCATTTACCTCAATCCCGCCAACCAAAAACCACTGTACGATAAAATTTTGGAGCTGAACCCCCGCAGAATTATCTTCAATCCGGGATCAGAAAATGCTTTTCTCCGAGGAAAAGCTGAACAGGCAGGAATCCAGTGCACTGAAGCATGTACCCTGGTTCTTTTATCCACCGGGAATTATTAAAACTATGCAACTTTTGCAAAAACATTCAAAAGAGTAAAAGGATATGGAAAAGAGTGACGATAAAAACAATATGCTGAGGGAGGGTTCACTGGAAGACAAGGTGGTATTGGTTACCGGAGGAGGTACGGGATTGGGTAAATCTATGACCACGTCTTTTTTGGAACTGGGAGCTTCAGTCATTATAGCGAGTAGGAAGCTGGAAAACCTCCAAAAAACAGCGGATGAACTCAATGAAAAATTCCCGAAAAAAGTCTTGCCGCTTCAATGCGATATCAGAGAATATGAACAGGTGGAAGAAACCGTTGCAAAAGGAGTGGAGCATTTTGGAAAAATAAATGTGCTGGTCAACAATGCGGCGGGCAACTTTATCAGCCCCACCGAGCGACTTTCCCACCGGGCTTTTGACACTGTGGTTGACATCGTACTCAAAGGCTCTTACAACAGCACCCTGGCCATTGGAAAATACTGGATTGAAAATGAAATCAGGGGGAATGTACTGAGCATTACCACCACTTACACTTTTACCGGATCGGCCTACGTCGTACCCTCGGCCTGCGGTAAGGCCGGTGTTTTGGCACTCACCCAATCCCTGGCCGTGGAATGGGCTCAATACGGCATCAGACTCAATGCCATTGCCCCGGGACCCTTCCCCACCAAAGGTGCCTGGACCAGATTGTTCCCCGATGAAATTAAGTCCTTGTTTAGTCCTGACAAAAAAGTTCCTCTCGGCAGATTCGGCGAACACCGCGAATTGACAAATCTCGCCTGCTACATGATTTCAGACTACGCCGCCTTTATGACCGGAGAGCAAATCGTACTGGATGGCGGAGAATGGTTGCAGGGAGCCGGCCAGTTTAATTTCCTAAGACAGGTCCCATCCGAAATGTGGGACGAATTAGAGAAAACCGTGCGCAAGGGCAAAAGCGAGTGAGCCGTCGGGTTTTCTGTGAAAAGATGACGGAAAATACGTCAGTACTTCCACCTGTTGGCGAGAGCTACCAGGCTCAACATAATAGGCACCTCCACCAGCACTCCCACCACCGTTACAAGGGCCGCCGGACTGTGAAGACCGAATAATGCAATTGCCACTGCCACTGCCAGTTCGAAAAAATTACTGGTTCCTATCATGGCTGCCGGCGAACATACATTGTGAGGCAAATTAATCTTTCTCCCCGCATACCAGGCCAGGAAAAAAATAAAGTAGGACTGTATGATAAGCGGGACTGCTATCAGTAAAATGATGTATGGATTGTTGATGATATTGGGTCCCTGAAAAGCGAACAAAAGCACCAACGTCAAAAGAAGGGCAGAAATACTGATCGGCCTGAACCTGGGCAGAAAAACCTCCTTAAACCACTTTTTCCCATGCCTCCTGATCAAAATCTGATTGGTAATAAATGCCGCAATCAGCGGTATAACCACAAATACGAATACCGAGGTCACCAGCGTATCGTACGGCACCGTAATATCCGTTATGCCCAGTAACAGTCCCGTGAGTGGAACAAAGGCTACGAGTAGAACCAGGTCATTTATGGAAACCTGTACCAGGGTGTAATTGGGATCCCCATTGGTCAAATAGGACCAGACAAACACCATGGCCGTACAGGGAGCTACACCAAGTAAAATGGCCCCGGCAATATACTCGCCGGCCAATTCCGGCTCTATCCAGGCCGAATAAAGATTTCCAAAGAAAATCCATGCGAAAAAAGCCATGGTAAATGGCTTGATCAACCAATTTACAACAAGGGTCAGAATAATTCCCTTAGGAGCTTTACCCACATCTGCCAGGCTGGTGAAATCTACCTGAAGCATCATGGGATAGATCATCAACCAAATCAAAATAGCGATTGGGATATTCACATGATAAACCTCTATGTCGGCAAGAAAGCCCATGAAGTCGCTGAAATAGGAACCTGCTAAAATTCCAACTCCTATACAGAGTACTACCCATAGGGTGAGGTTCTTTTCAAAAAAAGGTATTTTCTTGGGTTGGTCCATTGAAGTGATATTGTTTGGTTCTTTGATTTTAAGAAGTGTGTTTTGGTCGCCTCTTTAAATAAGCTTCAGCCATTTTTTATCGATGAAAACAGATACTTCATTTCAGTGGCGATAAGCCGGCTGCACTCACGGTACTTTTGGACTTGTATTTCAGTCGAATCGAATTCACCGGGGTCTTCAAAAGGCAGGGAGAATCGCCTGTCAGCACCCGGTACATGCGGGCAGTTGGTGTCGGCATCTGAACAAACCATTACTGCCGCATATCCTGATTCGGGATTATAGAAATCTCCGTGTTCCTTGGAAAATAGCACGGAGGGTGGTGCAGAATGACTGAATTTTACGAAGTACAATGGATTGTTTCCGGCGCCAATTTGATTCAGCTTGAATCCACACTCTTTCAACACTTCCGAAACCATGCCGTACAATGAAGTGGCCTCTGTTCCCCCCGAGTAACAATTGACCCCCGATAATCCATAGAAGGATGAAATGCACGCTGCCCAGACCTGGGCAAACTGACTCCGCCGGGAATTGTGCGTACAGATAAAGTTGAGGTTTAGTTGCCCACCTTCCCGCAGTTTACTTGCCCCGTAATCAATTACCGGCTGCAGCTTTTCTCTGCGTAAATTACTCAGGCCATTTTCATCGAGACCTTCAATATATTCCCTTGTTGGGGGATAAATATCACTGTGCATTCACCTGATTTTTGACTCATTAATTATATAATTGCAATATTACGATAAATGCGGGAAACCAGATGAATTGCCGACAGAAAAAAAATGAAATAACTGTTATGATAAGAAAAATTTGGCAGCGTCCTGAACAGAAGATTCCGGTAGAACCCTACTTTTCCACCCTTATCCTGGCATCAACGGCAACCACCGAATTCTTCCCGGCGATAAAGGGGTTGATATCGAGTTCGGCTATTTCCGGGGCGACATAAACCAGAGAAGATATTCTGAAAATGGATTCGGCAAAGAGTGCTTCATTGACACCCGGTTTATTCCGGTAGCCTTTTATCAGAGGATATGCTTTGAGAGATTGGACCATTTTTGTGCTCTCCTCTTTACTGATAGGAGCCAGGTTGTAACTCAGGTCCCTGATTATTTCGACAAAAATACCTCCCAGTCCGCAGGCAACCAGGTGACCAAAGGGGTCTTTTTTGACCGCTCCGCAAAAGAGCTCCATCCCTTTTTCCATTCGCTGAACAAGACATGCGCGGGCCCCTTTTATTTTCATCATCCGCTCAAACTCTTTAAATAGTTGATCGCGGGATTGTATATTTAGTTTCACACCGTCCACCTCAGTCTTGTGTACAGGACCTACTACCTTGGCAGCCATCGGAAAGCCAATTTCTTCGGCAACTTTCACAATATCGCCCTTGCTTTTGCACTCCATTTCCGGAACAGTATGGATACCGGCGGCTTCAAGCAAATCCCTAACCACTACAGGACCCAGGAAACCATCCGATGCTCTCCTCATAATATCCCGTATCCGGCCTACGTCCATTTCGGCCAGAGTCGTTTGTCCAAAAGTGGGTTTGGGGGAGTGGTAGGTATGTGCCAGGGCTTTACCCAGGGTGACCTCGAAGGAAAAATTAACGTTACCGCGTTGGAGGAATTCCTCAATTTCGCGGCCCGCGTTTATCAGGGATGGAAGGACCGGATAAATGGGCTTTGAACAGGTCTTCATTTTTTGGTCCAGCACATCATACACATCGCCTACTTTAAATAAACCCGGGCTGCCAAAGACGACCACCATGCCGTCAATATCGTCCAGTTCTTCGCAAAAGTCAATTATTTTTCCCAACTG
Organism: Saprospirales bacterium; assembly: GCA_003559985.1. GTDB lineage: Bacteria > Bacteroidota > Bacteroidia > Chitinophagales > Saprospiraceae > PWJY01. Next base: position 5,340 of record PWJP01000037.1, on the reverse strand, counting down.
ATCAGCGGTTCCGGTGGCCAAAAAGTCAATGGGATTGGTGACCGATGAGCCGGGATGCAGGCTTTTCAACAGCTCTTTGGATTGTGATTCCGGTATCGGGGGCACATTCATTCCCTCCGAGGAGAGGGTATCCGTGAGCATTACTGCAGATCCACCGGCGTGTGTAATCACGGCCAGATTGGGGCCGTGGAGTTCCTTGTTTTGCCAAACGCAGGCTGCGCTAATCAACTCCTCCCTGCCACTGCAATAAACAATTCCCGCCTTGCGAAAAAGCGACCTGATGACTGTATCGGGGGTTGTGACAGCACCGGTATGCGATGAAGCGGCACGGCCTCCCGCTTCCGAAAAGCCCGATTTAATGGCGGCTATTTTCGCGCCCTTTCGCACCAGTGAAGAGGCGTGTTGCAAAAATTTAAAGGGGTTTCGAATGTCCTCAAGATAGAGTAATTTGACTGCGGGACTCTGACCGTGGACGTAGTTTTGGTCCATATCCTCGAGTATCTCCTCCACTCCTATCTGGGACGCATTGCCGATTGAGTACACATTGGAAAATCGAAGACCGGAAAACCAGGCAGCTTCCATAATAAAAACTGCAGTCGCTCCTGAACTCGACACCAATTCCACCCCATCCGGGTGGTATTCGGGAACCGGGCTGGTAAAAACTCCTTTGTAATGTTCGTTGAGAATGCCGATGCAGTTGGGACCGATCAAACTGGCATTGTGTTCGTTCACAATTTCGAGTAGTTGCTGCTCCAGCGCTTCGCCCTTTTCACCTGCCTCTCCAAAACCCGCAGAGAAAATGATAAATGCCCGGGTGCCTGCTTCGGCCAACTTTTTCACCGCCTTAACGGAGGCCTCCGCGGGAATGGCCAAAATGGCGAGATCCACTTCGGGAAGCTCATCGATCTGCTTTTTCAGCTCCACCCCCTCCAGGTGAATGTCTCTGGGATTCAAACCGTACAGGGCACCCTTGTATCCGCCTTCGATTAGGTTTTGGATGACCTTACCACCGGGCTTGTTGGTTTTATCGGATGCGCCTATTACGGCAATAGAAGAGGGCTTGATAAGTCCCTTGTTGATCATCGCCTGTATGCTTTATTGATGCAGGCAAAAGTAGCAATTAATTTAATAAGGACAAAGAGGTCCGCTTATTGCGAAACTGCAAAATCGAGGGATTTTACGATGTGGTTGAGGCGGATCATGTGGTTTCGCTTGTCGTCTGCCGGCGCGTAGGCAAATACATCCACGAACAGCAGTTTGTTTTCGGCTTCGTTGAGTACGAGAAAGGATTTAAACGGACCGCCCATAAAGTCTTCGCGCATGTCCCATATTCCGCGGAGTTCGATGGCAAAATTGCCGTTGATGGTCCGCTGAAAGTCAAACATGGGAATAAAGCGGTCTTCCACCTCCATGTAGGTGCCTTTCTTTCCGCTGGAGATGTGTTCTCTGGTGATGGAATCCCTCAATTCTCTGAGATACTCAGGAGTCAGCTGGCTGCCGTCTGTGTAATCGACCTGGTGAAACATCATACTCAGACTGGCTTTTCGTCTCTCGTCCCGCAACCAAACGAAGTTGTCTTCTTCGACAGCCAGCATCCAATCGGAGGGAATGTCGATCTCCGCTCCGAATTCCCGGCGTATCAGATTGCTCAATTCGCGATTGGTACCACCTCCATAAACCTCAGCTTGTACAGTATTCTCATAAAACTGGTCAATGCGGGAGGAAACCTGGTCAAAGGACCTGGGTATTCCGGCGGCCAATGCCTGTGCGTCCCTTCCGTACAGATAAACTACCATTTGGCCCCTGGCCCATTTATCGCGGATTATTTGGACTCCAAAATCATCGTTTTCCAGGGTATTATTAATGCGTTCGCGACCGAGGTCATTGATGGCCATTTGTGTGAGTTGGGAGTATTCGTCCGAGAGATTTACCGCAAAAACAAAGAGTTTTAACTCCCTTCGCACGGGATTTTCCAGAATATCTTCCACGGAAAAAACACGCAGGTCGTAAATGGGCTCCGGTTGGGGGAGAATTAGGTAGGCTCCCTGGTAGTAAAAACTGAAGGTGTCGGCAAAAGTGGTCTCCCAAATATCCTCATCCACGATGAGATTGAGCTGCTGCAATTTACCTATGGCCGTGGGAAGTGCTCTGAAGCGCTCTGTCACTTCGTTGCCACCACAGGACGAAAGCAGAAAAACAACAACCAAAAGGAAAATACTCAGGCGGTACATCGGCAGAAAGTTTATTACTCAAATATAGCAATTCCCGGGAAATTGCATATTGGTTATTTTGGTGGTATGCCGCATTAATCATCGACCGGCAAACTACCAATCCGGGAATAGAAGATGTAGGGGGCTGATTTTTTGGCGTATAGCATTGTAGGTTATTCGCCAAATGGTTGACCTAAAATACCTTTGGAGTGGATTTTCCCCTTCATGCGATTGAATAGAGCAACTCTGTAAAAAGATACCCGCACTATCTGCTATACTTCCACAAAATGTTGGTCTGCCATAAATGCCCTGAGATAATTAGTTTGCCCCTACGGGAATCAGAGCAACTTATTGATTATTTCATCTTCTGAAATACCCTCGGCTTCAGCCTTAAAGTTTCGCACGATACGGTGCCTGAGAACATTTTTTGCCACCGCTTTCACGTCTTCAATGTCGGGGGCATACTTTCCGTGGATGGCCGCGTGGCACTTGGCGCCCAGTACGAGATACTGCGATGCTCTGGGTCCTGCTCCCCACCCTATAAAATCATTGACAATGGGATCTGCATTTTCTGTATTGGGTCTGGTTTTGCTTACCAATGCCACAGCGTATTCCAGAACATTGTCGGTTATGGGAATTTTACGAATTAGCTCCTGGAATTCTAGAATTTGCTCGGCAGTGAGTACGTGTTTGAGCTCAGCCTTTTTTACACCAGTGGTTGATTTCACCACCTGAAGTTCTTCGTTGTAAGAGGGGTAATCCAAAGGAATATTGAACATAAACCTGTCCAACTGAGCTTCCGGCAGTGGGTAGGTACCTTCCTGCTCAATTGGGTTTTGCGTAGCAAGCACAAAAAATGGTACGGGGAGCTTGAAAAATCCCCGACCTGTTGTAACCTGTCTCTCCTGCATAGCCTCGAGCAGTGCTGCCTGGGTTTTAGGTGGAGTTCTGTTGATCTCATCCGCCAGAACGATATTGGCAAAAAGGGGTCCTTTATTGAACTTGAACTGCCGGTTTTCTCCCAATATCTCAGAACCGGTAATATCCGAGGGCATCAGGTCCGGGGTGAACTGTATTCTCTTAAAGTCGAGATCCAACACCTCTGCAATGGTGCTCACCAAAAGAGTTTTGGCAAGACCAGGTACTCCAACCAACAAACTGTGTCCATTGGCGAAAAGGGAGATAATCACGCCCTCAACCACAGATTCCTGACCTATGATGACTTTTCCGATTTCATTTTTCAGGTCGTTATAGGACGAAGCCATTGCATCTACAGCCTCTACTTCAGTCTCAAAATTCTTTGTCATACTTTTCTCACTGTCTTTTTTAAAAAAAATAACCCTCGCTCCGGAGGGTAAATATCCCTTTAGCTGTGCAGAGAAATAACATCTTTTGGTTGCTACACAGGAAAGAACGATATTTCAAACGAGTGTTTATATGAATTGTTTTTTAGATGCATTTAAAACTATGTGAATGATTCACCGATACATTGCCATGCAGCCTCTTAAGCGCCTTCCACCAGTTCTATGAACTCTTCTTCTGTCATAATTTCCACGGTTCCCAGTTCTTTGGCTTTTTTCAACTTGGAACCCGCCTTTTCACCCGCCACGAGAATGTCGAGTTTGGAGGAGACCGCCGAGATGTTTCTGGCACCCGCTTCCTCGGCCATTTTTTGCGCCTCTTTTCGAGAAAAATTGCTCAGCGAACCGGTAAATAATATGGACTTGCCTGACAAAGGGCCGTCTTTTTTCTCCGTAGGCTTGTCCTGCGCTGTGCATTTAAGGTTGATGCCCAGTTCTTCCAGCTCACGCAGTAAGTTGAGATTGTGATCATCGGAAAAGTAACCGACCATGTTTTTTGCAAGTACCGGACCGATATCTTTCAGTCGCAGGTAATCCTCTTCCTCCCAGTTTTTCAAATCCCAAACTTCGTCCACTTCCGCGGCAATAATAGCCGAGGCACGCTTTCCGAGGTGGTGAATTCCAAGGCTGTAAAGGAGTCTCCTCAAAGGGCGGTTTTTAGACTCTTCCACCGCTTTTTTGAGATTGGCGGCAGACTTTTCACCAAAGCCCTCCAACCTGCTCACCTCTTCATAGTCCAGGCAGTATAGATCCGGGATTCTCTTCACCATGTCCAATCTGTAGAATCGCTCTATCAGGCTTTTTCCCAAACCGGCCACATCCATGGCGTCTTTGCTGACGAAGAATATCATTTTTTGCAGGTCTTGTTTTCCACAGACGCAATGCGGACACCTCCATGCAGCTTCATCCTCCAACTTGACCAGTTCGACCTGCTCTTCGGTATCGTTTACCGGACAGTATTGGGGAAAACTGATTTTTTTCTGCTCTCCATCCCGGAACTCAGTGAGGGGTTTTACTATGTAGGGTATGACATCTCCGGCGCGCTCGACCAACACCCGGTCACCGATGCGAATATCTTTAGAGCGTATAAATTCCTCATTGTGCAGTGATACGGATGAAATGGTGACACCGGCTAGTGGAACAGGTTGAATTTTAGCAACCGGTGTAATGGTTCCAATCTTTCCCACCTGATAATCTACTTTCAGCAATTTTGAAGTGGCTTGCTTTGCCTTAAATTTGTAAGCAATGGCCCAGCGCGGATGGTGACTGGTGCTTCCGGTTTTTTGCTGTATCTCCAGTTGATTTACCTTGACAACCATGCCATCAATTTCATAAGGGTAATCGCTTCTTTTGGCCTCCCACTCCTTCATGTGAGAAGCAAGATCATCCAGGCCGGTATGTACCCTGTGGTCTTCAAAAGAGGATTTGAAACCGAGTTTGTCCAGTAGCTCCAGGGTGTCGGAGTGGAGTTCGAAATCTTTGAGCAAGTCGTTGTTTTGCGGATCGGTCAAAAATCCCAATTGATAGACGATAACCTCAATGCCCCTTCGTGAAGCCTCGGCGGGATCCTTCATTCTCAGGCCGCCTGCTGCCGCATTTCGCGGATTGGCAAAAGTGATCAATCCCTTCTTTTCCCGCTCCTGATTTAATTCCTGAAAATAATCGAGGGGAATAAGCGCCTCTGCTCTGAGTTCAGCCCTTTGGACACCGTACTTCGAAAAAGGAACTCTGAGAGGGACCGTTTTAAGCGTTCTCACATTGTTAGTAAT
>PWJP01000082.1 GCA_003559985.1 Saprospirales bacterium | reverse complement strand
GGCTTCAGGCCCAGTGTCTTAATAAATGATAAATCCATTGTGTATTATTTTTTCGCAAAATTACTGATTTATTGAAGAAAGTGAAGCGCCGGCACTTGAGATGTGGTCACCTCTCCCCTTCTCACAGTGGTAAAAAATTCATAGCTCAAATGTTGTGAATCGGTGTAATTTATGCCACGAGAAATAATTTAATCAGAGGAGATTTTGGCTTCCCCGGATTGACTTTCCCTACAAAACATGCAGGTAGAGTAAGGGCACTATACCATCACAAATACTTTTTCGTGCCGACGGGTAATTTTTGTTTGGTAAGCCGGACTTTTGCCGGGGTAATTGCGTTACAAATATCATTGATGGAGCTCATCTAAATTTTTACCGAAAAAAGTTCACAGAACCGGGATATTGTTACCCTATGTTGAAATCAAGTAAATTCTTCCTCCTTTTTTCTATCCTGCTTTTAGCGACAGCAGAAATTCGGGCTGTGAATCCGGTTGAAAATTCCGATCCCAAAAGAGAAACCCTGGGACTCACATTGAGCGGTGGAGCGGCGAGAGGGCTGGCACATATAGGTGTTTTGCACATAATCGACAGCCTGGGGATCGAACTTGATTACCTCACTGGTACAAGTATGGGAGCCATAGTGGGAGGAATGTACGCATCGGGTTATACTGCCCGGGAAATCGAGGAAATGGCATTGCGGACAAACTGGAATACTCTTTTCAGTTCGGAAGTCAATCTGGAGTTTATCCACCCGGTAAACAGAAGGGAGGCCGGAAAATACCTTTTCAGCAGACCTTTTGAAGATGGCAGGCTCAAGTTTGAAACCGGTGCACTGGAGGGACAACAATTGTGGAACGAGCTGAGCACCAATTTTTTGCATGTGTCCCATATTCGCGACTTTAATGACCTGCCCATTCCATTCGCCTGCGTAGCGACAGACCTGGAAACGGGAGAAACAGTGGTATTGAGGAATGGCATAATCTCCACAGCGATCCGGGCTTCCATGGCGGTACCTGCTGTTTTTACCGCTGTTGAAATAGATGGCAAAAAACTGATTGACGGCGGTGTATCCAACAATTTTCCCGTGGATGTGGCCTATGAAATAGGTGCAGATAAGGTATTGGGCGTCAATGTGGCAAGAGGGCTACGATCGGCTGACCAACTAAGAAACCCCTTGGATGTAATCCTACAGGTTGGTTTTTTCTCCGATGCCAAAACCTTCGCTAGCAACAAGGAAAAAGCGACCTGGTTTCTGGACATCCCTCTGGAAGGCATTGAGGCAAACGATTTTGACCAGGTGAAAAAAATAATCGAACTGGGAAAGAGGGAAGCCAGAAAAAACCTCGAACTATTTGAAGAAATTGCCGCATCCCAGGCGGAGAGAAAGACAGAGCGATTTACCAAAAAACCGGCCAGCGTACAGTATAAAATGAGGTCCATCGAGTTCCGCGGATTGGAATCTGCGAGTGAAGATATGGCGCGCCAGGCATTCCCTCTAAAGGAAGGAGACAAAGCCACCAGCAGCCAGGTACTTCGTGCCGTGCGCATACTCTATGCCACAGGCTTGTTTGATAGAATTTATGTTTTTGCGGAAAAAAGGGAGGACGAAAATACCGATCTGGTCATCGACTTGCTCGAAAAATCCCTGGTTAGAGTGGGTGGTCTGCTCGGATACAACGACCACCTTGGGGTCTGGATTGGTGGTGGCATTCAACTGGAAAATCCCATTTGGAACAACACCCAGGCAGAGGGCAGGCTGCACATCGGAGAAAATCCCACCCTGCTCGGGCGAAAGCGCTTTTTCCTGGACGACCATCGAAGCAATTGGATCACCGCTGAAATGGAGGGTTCCCTCATCAGATTTCCCTACGAGGGACACAGTCAGCCTGTGGATTACAGACGCACCCTGTTCAAAGCCTCTGTAGAATATTCAAGCTTAAGAGGCCGGGACAGTTATTGGTCGGTGAGCATAGGACGGCGGATTAAAAAACTTTCCCAACGAAACAACGCAGATGTAAATATCAATGGATGGATCAATGGCTGGAAGGTGGGCGTAAAGTGGGAGAGATACACCCTGGACCGCCACGCTTTCCCAACAAAAGGTCAGGACCTCTATTTTTCATTAAGTCACAATTTTGGATACCGTCACAGTCTGAGTCTGAAAAAAGAGGGGTACGAAGACCCTGAATTAAGAGATCTCGATCTAAGTATGATCGATTATCAAAACCTTCACGCAAAATGGCTGGAATACGTGCCTCTATCCGACAAATACACCGCACATTTTCTCATTGAATTCGCCAGGTTAATGACTCAACAAGGCTTTATTACTTTTTACAACATTGGGGGATATCGCCCGGTTGTGGACAGACAATTCACCATGCTCGGTTTACGCGAATACCAATTTATGGACGACAGTTATATTTCAGGCAGGATTGGAATCCAGCGGGCTTTAGGAGAGCGATTTTTTGCCTCAGCTATGATGCAGGCAGGATCCTGGGGATTTAGACTTATACCTTTTTTACCCACGGAGTGGCCGCACCACGACTATGTTTTGGGATGGGGTATCAGTCTCGGGTATCTCAGCAGAGTCGGGCCGGTGGAAACCACTTTTTCCTACAGTCCTGAAATGGGCAGGCTAGTTGGTTACGTCAATCTGGGCTGGTCATTCTAAAGCGGTGTTTGCCGGTTTATTCGGCTTTAAAATCAACCAATTCATAGTTTGTACTTCGGCCCCTTTCTTTTATTTGCCGCAAATTTGCGGTGATTATCTAAATTTTTCACCGCAAAAATAAGGCGAATACACTAATACCAGCTCAATATGGGCTCTGCAGCCATGTTGAAGGGACTCTCAAATGCAGAACCAAATCCCCGGGTTTCCCAAATTTATTTAATTTGCGGCCTTTTATAAAGAAAGAGGAGTTTAGTGGAAGCCATTGACGATATTATCATTGATTTCAGCCCGGACCAGTTGTTGTTGTTGAACATCTGTTTGGGGTTTATCATGTTTTCGATATCCCTCAATCTCCGGGTGGACGACTTTTTGCGTCTGATCCGCTATCCCAAATCTTCCCTGACGGGACTCACCTCCCAATTGCTTTTGCTGCCTGTTTTTACCCTGATTTTGATTGGTCTTTGGGATGTGGCGGCCAGTGTGGCATTGGGGCTGATATTGGTGAGTTGCTGTCCGGGTGGCAATATTTCGAATTTTTCCGTTCACCTGGCCGGTGGGAATACGGCCCTGTCCATTACACTTACGAGCATAGTCACCATGTTTGCCATTGTGATCACCCCGGTCACCTTTCAATTCTGGGCCGGTTTATTGCCCCAGACCAGTGCTTTGCTGAATGAGGTCGCCGTAGATCCCACCAGCATGTTACTGAGTATAACCTACCTCATATTGCTGCCCCTGATAGCCGGCATGTTGATCAATCACCACTACCCCGCCTTTTCCAAAAAAATAAGCAAGCCGGTTCAAACCCTGGCGCTTATCATTTTCATCGCCATCATCGTCGTTGCGGTTTACGACAACAGGGCCGATCTGGTATATTACTTTAAGTTGGTGTTTTTCCTGGTTTTGGTTCACAATGGCGGAGCACTGTTGATGGGATATTACTTCGGCAAACTAAGCGGTCTGGATGTAGCGGATTCAAAAGCCATTTCCTTCGAGACGGGAATCCAAAATGCAGGTCTGGGCCTGGTGCTTGTATTCAACTTTTTCGAGGGGTTGGGTGGTATGTTGCTCGTGGTAGCCTGGTGGGGCATTTGGGACATGGTATCAGCACTTTTGCTGGCCTCCTTTTGGCGGTGGCGATTAAATGTTGCAAAAAAGGCCTGATAGTACACTTTTCAGAAATGATGCGATGTGTATTCTCCAAAATGCCTACCCCGCATTTCCCCCTGATCTGTGGTAATTAAACAAGAGTGCAGTCTCCTTGCGTTGTATATAGGACGATGCGTAAACTAAAGTCACATATTACCGTAATTTGGACATTCCTTCTGTTTGTGTTTTTCAGTGGAGGTCCATTACCTGCTCAGGTGCAGGATATCACCCGGGACGGAGAAAGTGTGCGAATTCCGTTTCAGACCCATCAGGATTTCATCATAGTCCGGGTCACCTTATTTGGCAATTTGGACCTAAACCTCATTTTTGATACCGGTGCTCAACACACCATATTGTTTAATAGAATATACACCGACATTTTCGGTGTGGAGTACGACCGGAGGATTCCTGTTTATGGGGCCGATCTCTCCCGCGAGCTCCACGCACTTATCGCTCATAACATACCTGTCAAGGCCGCACCCTCAAAGCCCAAAAACATGAGCATCCTGGTATTGGAGGAGGACCACTCAGTACTGGATCAATTGTTGGGAAAATCGGTGCACGGATTGTTGGGTGCGTCATTTTTCTCTGATCATATAGTGGAAATAAATTACAGACGAAATTACATCGAATTGCACCGCAGGTCTTCCTTTGAAAAACCGGGGTCCAATTACCACACCTTTCCCATAGAGGTAATCAATAGCAAACCCTACGTCAAGGGCAATGTTCGACTGAAGGGCACTGAGAGAACCCCACTGCGCTTCTTGCTTGACACCGGTGCAGGCCTACCTTTGCTGTTACATTCAAATACACACCCCGATCTCGAAATTCCTGAAAATGCCATCACCGGCCAATTGGGCGCAGGACTTGGTGGATACCTGAAGGGGTACCTTAGTCGGGTTCCAGGTCTTGAACTGTGGGACCACCAATTTGGGGACATCGTCACCAATTTTCAGGATATTGACACCATGGCCATCGACTTCCGTGACCTCAACCGGCAGGGGATTATTGGCAATCAATTGCTCAGTCGTTTTCACCTGTATATCAACTACACCGATGAGGTCATTCATATGAGACCCGAGCGAAATTTTGACGAACCGTTTCGATACAACAAAAGCGGTATGTCTGTCATTGCAGCGGGACAGGAATTAAATCGATTCTACATCGCCAATGTAGCAGAGGAATCCCCCGCATGGGATGCGGGATTGCGCAGGGGCGACAGGATCGTAGCCTTTCAAAGATGGCCTGCATCTTTTGTGAGCCTCAGGTTTATAACCAACAGATTGGAGCGCCGGGAGGGTAAGCGAATCCGCGTTCGCGTTGAAAGAGATGAAGAAAGAAAAACATATACCTTTCGACTTCGAGAATTATTTTAATGGATGTTTGTATTATTTCAAAACATAGTTGTACCTTTGCAGTCCATTTCTAAAAAGTGGTAGATATGTACGCAATTGTCAATATAGCAGGGCAGCAATTTAAGGTTGAGGAAGGCATGAAAGTCTTCGTTCACAGACTGCCTGAAGAATCGGGTTCAAAGGTCTCCTTTGACGAAGTCCTCCTCGTAGCCAACGGGGGTGAGGTCCGCATTGGTAAACCCAAAGTGGAAAGCGCAACCGTGGAAGCTACTGTAGTGGACCACCTCAAGGACGACAAAGTGATCGTCTTCAAGAAGAAGAGAAGAAAAGGTTACAGACGCAAGAAGGGACACAGGCAGTACCTCTCTGAACTCCACATTGATAAAATTTCTGTTTAAACGACTTAAACCAATCAGATCATGGCACACAAAAAAGGTGTAGGTAGTACGGACAATGGACGCGACAGTAATAGTAAACGCCTGGGTGTAAAACTCTACGGTGGCCAACAGGCTGTTGCAGGAAATATAATCGTGCGTCAACGCGGTACCAGGTTCCACGCAGGCGACAATGTCGGAATCGGCAAGGACCACACGCTCTATGCTCTTACAGACGGAACGGTCAGGTTCAAAAAGAAAAGACTGAGAAGAACTTTTGTCTCCATCATTCCAAAAATGGAAGAGGTGGCAGAAAAGTTGGACTCTAAAACCGCCAAGGCAAAAACAGCCACTCCAGCTAAAAAGGAGGAACCTGCTAAAGCTGAGGCTCCCAAAGCGGAAAAAACCAAAGCTGAAGCGCCTAAAGAAAAGGAAGCCGAAGCTGAAGAGCCCAAAGCTGAGGCTCCTAAGAAACAAGCCAAGCCAGCGGATGCCGGCAAGCCTGACAACCTAAAAGTTCTTGATGGCGTCGGTCCTAAATTGGCAGAGGTTCTCGCAGAAAGTGGTTATGCCACATATGACTCCATAGCTTCAGCCACTGTTGACCAGCTCCAAGCTGTATTGGAAAAGGCCGGTAGTAGATACAAGGCATTTGACCCAACTGACTGGCCGCAGCAGGCTAAACTTGCGGCAGAAGGCAAAATGGATGAACTTAAAGAACTACAAGCTAAGCTTAAAGCCGACGACCAGGAGAAGGAGTAAATTCCTGCCCCGGGAACCGGGATTTAACAAATGAGATATATGTAAGCCGGAGGGTCCATCCTTCCGGCTTTTTTTTGCCAAAATCTCAATAACTGTATCGCACTGAGGCGGTCACCAGATTGGCAGCATTGGAAAGTGCGGAATCAGACCTACCGACAAAAGCCTGCCCGAGTAACTGAATGTCCAGGTTTTCTATAACCGACCAACTGACTCCCGGAGACAAAAATACAGCGTTCTCGTCGGGGTAGTAAATGGTGGCAAAAATTAAATCTACGAGTGGATGAACCGGATATGTCATTTGCATAGAAACCTGATACTTTGAAAGAGAGGGATTGTCGGGGGCAAAGTCTTCCGCAATGAGCAACAATTCGTCCATTCCGCCCTCTGCATTGAACAACAACTCTGTGGTTACAAACAAACCAGATTCAAACATATAATCCCCCGAAACAGCAGCCACAAAATTGGTGGCACGCTCTCCGTTTTCCTTGTCAAAATCGGCATAGTACATCATCTCACCCTTAAATCCTGCTCCTTCAATACTTCCAGCCCAGCCACCGCCTGCCGCAAGTCGGTTTCTGTAATAACCACCAATGACCTGCAAGTCGTAATTTCCCCAATTGAATCCGTAAAGGCCGGCAATGATGCTGTTTCTGAAGTTCCTGGCGGGACTGGCGGCAAATTCTATGCGCTCACTTACCCCAAAATATCGCTGGACTCTAACTGCATCAGAACCCGGTCGCTCCCGGTAATCAAAGTCGTAAAATGAGTATATGTTAAAAATGTCATTCGGATTGGTGATGGTATTAATGCCCCAATTCACACGCTGACGACCTATGCGCACATCCCAGTCGTCGGCCGTATAGCGAAAGTAAAGCCGGTCAGGGATGTAGTGTAATACCCACTTATCCCTTGAAGCCACCATCCAGGACATATTGACCAGGCCATCATCCACATCAATTCCACTCGCATATCCCGGCAATTCCCTCACCAAATCCCCAAAAAAAGCCCGGGTTCTCATTTGCCAGTGGAACTGGATAGACTCCGATACATCCAGGCGGATATTGAGCCTGTTTTGCAACCTGTACTCCATCCAATTACTTCTGGTCAGAGGTGGCGGGAGATCCGCCTTGATAAAAACCGGATTGCCCTGAAAGTACCCACTTATATCCAGGCGATCACTCAATTGCCCGGACACATAAAATGGGACCAGAAGAGAGAAAATTACCAAAGGTATGTATCTCATGATTTAAATCCTCTTAGGGCAAAATGGAACATGTACTATTTACTATCCTTCACAGTATTATCAGGGGTTGTGGTTTCATCCGTATGAACGGCACCATCGACCAGCGTGACCACACGGCGAGCTCTTTGGATGACCCGTTGATCGTGGGTTGAAAAAACGAAGGTGACCTTTTGCTCCTCATTCATTTTTTCCATGATATCGAGCAGATTCATAGCCGCTTTGGTATCCAGGTTTGCCGTGGGTTCATCTGCGAGTATAAATCTGGGTTTTGAAGCGAGTGCCCTTGCCACAGCCACCCGCTGCTGCTGACCACCCGACAATTCATGTGGTCTGGCATCCTTTCTGTCTCCGAGCCCCACACTTTCCAGCAATTCATCGGTGCGCTCTAACATTTCCTTTTGAGCCACTCCCTGCAGCATCATAATAAAGGAAACGTTCTCGCGTGCGGTGAACACCGGAATCAGGTTGTAGTGTTGAAACACAAAGCCGATGTTGTGAAGGCGGAAATTAATCCGTTCCTTATCGGAAAGTTTTGTGACTTCGACATCTCCTATGAATGATTTTCCGGAAGAAGGCATGTCGAGCGCCCCCAGCATATTTAGCAATGTGGTTTTCCCGGAACCTGAAGGGCCCACCAGGCTGGTGAACTCCCCCTCCTCGACCTGGATCGACACATCTTTTAATGCGTGCACCGGTATAGTATCCGGGTTGTACACCTTGCAGATTTTTTCGGTTCTAATTACAGCCATAATTATGGAATTTTAATTCGTTACATTTTAATTATCAGGTATCTTTCTCCACTTCCATGGGATTGACTCTAAAGGCTTTATATGCCGGGTACAGGGTGGCCAACAATGTCATGGTTATCACCACCACCGTAATTGAGAAAAACTCTCCCAGAGTTATAGCCGGATAAATGACCGTGGGCCAACCAATTTCTTCGATTCCACCGGCAAACAGAGCCAAATCAACGCCCTCTCTGTTCAATATTGCAATGGTTCCCCAGGCAAACAGCATCCCGACGGCTGCCCCGGTAATAGTTAGCATTACCGCTTCCAGTACGATCATGAAAAAGACTCTTATCCGGCTCATTCCAATACTAATGAGCATACCAATCTCACGAATGCGCTCGAAAAGTGCCATCAACATGGTGTTGAGAATTCCGAAAGCAAGGGCGATCATAATGATCATGGTCACAATAAAGAGCATGAAAGAACCCAAAAGCACAATGGTACCGAGTTCCGGTGAGAGTTGGTCCCAGGTTTGTGCAACCAATCCATCGAACTGCTCATTGATGGCCATCACCACGCTTTCCGCCTCTTCAATATCGTGCAGCACGACAGCGATTTCGTGAAAAACAGGCTTCTCACTCAATAGTTCCTGAAGGTCCATTATGTGGACGATCACATTACCCCTGTCGTAATGGGTGGAGCCCGATCTGAAAAACCCACTCACATTAAAAGCAGCCGATGCCAATTCACCATCTAACTGCTCAAAAGTCAGTACGATGCGGTTTCCAATTTCTATGTTGTGCTCTTCAGCCAACTCAAGGCCCAGAATGACAGGATTTCTAATATCTGTATCCACGTAATCACCACTGACCAGGTTTTCGTGAAAAGTAGTGGTATTGCGCTCCCTTTCCGGATCGACCCCCATGATTCGCACCCCGGAGGTTTTAATGGGAGACTGGAACATGCCCTCAACTATGGACCGCGCAGTGTAGGAGCGGACAGACTGGTTTTCATCCAGCCAGGTGGTCAGCTCTGTAACATCGGGAAGTACCATTTCCGGTCTGTGTTCTTCCCTGAATTCCGGATGATGGGCCTGAAGATGGGCAATTTCGGAGTCGATTAAGTTATCGATGCGCTGATCCAATAGGCCGGTCATGAGTCCAACCGTCACTACGCCCGCCCACAAGCCAATCACAATAGCGGTTAAAAGGGCAACACTGCGACCTTTGTTCCTCCATATGTTTCTCCAGGCAATTTTGAGAAGTATTTTCATTGGCAAAAATTTTC
>PWJP01000239.1 GCA_003559985.1 Saprospirales bacterium | reverse complement strand
TCAGGATTGAGGCAGAGAAAATCGGCTATCCCGCTACTTTTTCCATTTACGACACCGATGACAGCAAGGCGCTGATCAAGGATATAATCAGCCGCATGGGACTCGACAAGGCAAAGTATCCCCCCGGCCTGGTTCTCAATCGCATCTCCAACGCCAAGAGTAACCTGATTACCTGGAAAGCCTATGGCGCCAACGCAGAACTCGTATCCCGTGATCAATCGGAGGGGAGACCGGATATGTACAAAATCTATCAAAAGTACGTCATCCGGTGTCAGAAGTCCGGTGCCATGGATTTTGACGACCTTTTGCTAAATACTTTCCGTCTTTTTTACGAAAACAAGGACAATGTGGTCGCAAAGTACAGGGAGCGGTTCAAATATGTGTTGGTCGATGAGTTTCAGGATACCAACTTTTTGCAGTACGCCATTGTAAAGCAGCTCAGCCGCTACAAGGGCAGTCCACAGAATATCTGCATCGTGGGTGATGACGCTCAGAGTATCTATGCATTCAGAGGAGCGACCATAAGTAATATACTGGATTTCAAAAAAGACTATCCTACCTTGAAAGTTTTTAAGCTGGAGCAAAACTACCGCTCAACGCCCCACATCGTGGCCGCAGCCAACAGCGTCATTTCCAACAATCGCTCCCAGATCAAAAAGAAGATATGGACCGAGTTTTCCTCCGGCAATAAAATAGCCCTTGTCAAGGCGCTTTCCGATGCCGAGGAAGCCCGAAGAGTGGCAGGCTTAATTGTGGAGCAAAAAAACCGTCACCACTACGCGAATAAAGACATCGCGATTTTGTACAGAACCAATGCCCAATCCAGGGCTTTTGAAGAGCAGCTCAGGAGGCACGATATCCCGTACAGAATTTACGGCGGAATGTCCTTTTATCAGAGAAAGGAAGTTAAGGACCTCATGGCCTACCTTAGGTTATCCATCAATCCGGCAGACGATGAGGCGATTAGACGAGTTATTAATTACCCGAGACGAGGTATTGGAAAAACGACTCTGGATAAAATAATGACCATTGCCACCAGCGAGGAAATATCTGCATGGGAGGCCATGGACCGGGAGATTTTCAACAGCAGGACCACCAATTTGCTGAAAAAATTCAAGGGATTGATTGCCTCTTTTGTCGAAAAGGCCAAAAGCATGAATGCCTACGATTTAGCCCTGCACATTTATAAAAAATCAGGAATGGATGCCGACCTTTCGAAAGACAATTCCATTGAAGGACTCAGCAGAAGGGAAAACATCACCTCCTTACTTGACGGTATCAAGGAATTTATCGACAGCGATGAGTTGCTGACCAATGACCCCGAAATGGACGAGCGCAGCATTTCAGAATATTTACAAAGCGTGGCGCTGATAACTGATTTTGATGGTGAAGACGGCGACGATGATCACGTGCTTTTGATGTCAGCTCACGCCTCCAAGGGGCTTGAATTTAAGTCGGTATTCGTAGTGGGTCTGGAAGAAAATCTGTTCCCTTCGTTCATGGCCAAAGACTCACCCTCGGCAATGGATGAGGAGCGGAGGTTGTTTTATGTGGCTATCACCAGAGCCATGGAACACCTCACCCTTTCTTACTCCAATTCACGCTATCAATACGGCAGTATGCGATTCAATGACCCGAGCCGGTTTTTGGATGAAATTGAGCCGGATCATTTTCTGAACCCGGAATTGGTTGTCAAAGAACCGGTTACAGGTCCCGGCAGGTCCAAAGTGAGTGGTGTTATTCCGAAGAGAAAGCCTACTTCCAAACCCGGAGCTACCCGACCGGCTCCGGCAGATTTTAAGGTGAGTGACCCGGCCAGGGTTGCTGCCGGAATGCGTGTCAGACACCTTCGATTTGGAGAGGGAGAGGTGCTCACTGTGGAAGGAGGCACTGAAAACAGAATTGCCACTATACAGTTTGAGGAGGTGGACAATCCCAGGAAGAAAATCATGCTCAAATACGCCAGATTGCAAATATTGGATTGATGAGAGAGTTCAATTAATCAGTCCCATTGGCAAGGTCGATTTTTTAGGTCGATAGGATGGTGCTATTTCGAATAAATTTGCGCAACCATGGATGCCCGTGAAAAGATAAACGAATGGTCTGCCGAACTAGGCTTTGATTCCGTCAATGTGGCGCGGGCTGAACGACTTGACAAGGAATCCATCAGACTCAAGGAGTGGCTGGACAGTGGATTTCACGCCGGCATGAAATACATGGAAAATCACTTCGAGAAAAGGGTCGATCCCAGAAAACTGGTTCCCGGCGCCCGCTCCGTAATTGTATTTACTTACAATTACTACAGTGAAGAAAAACAGCGATACCCGGAAGCTCCAAAAATTGCCAAATACGCATATGGAAAAGACTACCACTATTTGATTCGAAAGAAACTCAACGAACTGCAATCGCGAATCGAACAGCACTTTGGGCAGGAGGTTGGCAGGGGATTTGTGGATTCTGCACCCGTCTTGGAGCGGGACTGGGCAGAGCGGGCAGGTGCTGGTTGGAAGGGTAAAAACACCTTACTCATTCATCCCAGGCGCGGCAGCTTTTTTTTCATCGCGGTCCTAATTACGGGGCTTGAGTTAGAGCCGGATCCGCCGATAAAAGATTACTGTGGAACATGCACAGCCTGTATTGATGCCTGCCCGACAGATGCGATCTCCGCCGATGGTTACCTCCTTGATGCAGGGAAGTGCATTTCCTACCTCACCATAGAGCACAGGGATGAGATTCCCGATGAATTTTCCGGAAAAATGGAGGGTTGGGCATTTGGCTGCGATATATGTCAGGACGTCTGTCCCTGGAACCGGTTTTCTAAACAGCATAACGAGCCGGCCTTTAATCCATCTGAAAAATTACTTGAAATGACGCCTGAAGAATGGGAAGAAATGGACGAATCCACCTACCGGGAGGTGTTTAAAAAATCCGCTGTGAAAAGAACTAAGTACGCAGGATTGAAGCGCAATATCAAATTTTTGAAGAGAAATGACGAGGAAGAAAATAGTGACGAATGAATTTGGTTCCTTTTTTGCAATACTTTTCCCGTTATAGGAATACCGAATGGATAGAAGGGGTGAAATCCCACATTGTTCTGGTAATCGCGAAGGAAATAACCTTGTTGACAACAAACACTAAATCGGGGAAGATCCCATGGCACTTGAAAACTGGTTAAAAGGGAGTTACGCCTTTTTGATATCCGCAGTACTGGTCACCTTTTTGGCCTTTTACTTTTTTGCGGACCTGGTGACTTATGTACTGGTGTCATTTGTACTGTCATTGATCGGACAGCCCATTATGCGTTTCTTTCTCGTGAAATTGAGGTTGCAGCGGATAAAATACGGCGCTCCCATTAGTGCGGTACTCACTCTGTTGACTTTCATAATGGTTTTCTTGCTGTTGCTCTATACTGTAATACCCGTGATGATTCAACAGGCGATATCTATTGGTGAGGTCAATTTTCAGGCTGTGGCCCTGGCCCTGGAAGCCCCACTAGAGGAATTTATAGAAAGGATGGAGCGCTTTGGCTTGACTGTGATTGAAAAGTCCCCCTCGGAGATTATCGAGGAGAATTTGATGCAGATCGCAGAACCGGCGGATATCAGTTACTACCTCACATCATTGGTTAGTGTGGCATCAGAAATATTCATAGCTACATTTGCGATAATATTCATCACCTTCTTTTTCCTCCAGGATCAGGGTATGTTCATAAGCTTTATCCTGGCTCTGGTACCGGACCAGTACGTCGATCAGGTCAAAAATGTGCTAAGCGACACGACTTACCTTTTGAGGAGATATTTTGCGGGAATATTGGTCCAGATTTCCATCATTACCATTTACCTCACCGTCCTGCTTTCCCTTTTTGGGGTAGAGAATGCTCTCTTGATCGCCTTTTTTGCGGCAGTCATCAATCTGATTCCCTACATTGGGCCAGTAATTGGTGCAGCTTTTGGTGTGTTTCTGACCATTTCTGCCAATGTGGACATGGAGTTCTACACCGAAATGGTTCCCCTGATAATTACCATTATTCTGGTTTTTGCCAGTATGCAGTTGCTGGACAATATGGTTTTGCAACCCTACATATTCTCGACCTCCGTACTCGCCCATCCACTGGAGATATTTTTAATCATTATGGTGGCTGCCAAATTGGGTGGAATTGTCGGTATGATCCTGGCGATTCCATCTTACACAGTCATCAGGGTTATTGCGAAAAACTTCCTCAGTGAGTTCAAGATCGTCCAAAAAATGACCAGTGGCATTGAGAAAAAAAGACCCAGGCCGCCTATCTGACGGTTGTTATTCCAGCCGGAAATAACTAATTTTGCAAACATGAGAGAGCGGAAAGAAAAACACTTCCTGAAAAAACCAATCTACGAGGGTGGTAAATCTGCAATGCAGAAATTTATCAAGAAAAACCTAAAGTACCCGAAAGAAGCCCTGGAAAATAAGATCGAAGGCGTTGTGATAGTGCGCTACACCATTGACAAGAGCGGAAAAGTGGTCAAAACAAAGGTCAAAACGGGTTTGGGATACGGATGCGATGAAGAGGCCGAAAGAGTAGTTCGTTTGCTGAAGTTTGTAGTACCCAAAAACAGGAAATTAAAAGTCCTTTTCCACAAGACTATCCATATAAAATTTTCCCTTCCGAAGAAAAAGTCAAAGGGAATGAGTATGCAGGTCTCTTACTCCAAAAAGGACGATCAAAAAAAGGAGGCTGAAAAGCCAGCGAACACTTCCTACACCTACACAGTGGATTTATGACTCTGGCTGTTCCACATCTTTCTCCAGGATTTTTTCTATCTCTTCAAAACTGAGGTCCATAAGGGGAAAGTCCTCCCAGCGGTGGTAGTCAAAGTGCCACCATTCTGTTGGATAGACGGAGAAGCCGAAGTGATCCATAATCCCAATTAACAAATCCCGGTTTTCGATAACCTCTTCTGGAAGGTCGGTGTATTCCGGGTGTGCTTCCTCGATAAATTCATCAAATCCGGTGGGCATGGACAGTTGTTCTCCGGTTTCCCTGTCAATGAGAGTGACGTCAACTGCGCAACCCCTGTTGTGTCGCGAGCCATATTGGGGATTGGCCAGGAATTCGGGATCAGGGTAAACCTCAAAAAACTTTACCGTCGCCTCATAAGGCCGGTATGCGTCGTAAACAATGAAATCCAGCCCAAGGCTAAAGAGCGAATCCCTGACTTGTTTGAGGGCTTCGGCCACCGGCTTTCTTACATAGGCTTTGGGAGCTGTGTATATTACCTCACCGGTAAAGTTGTCCTCGCGGGCATACTTGATGTCCAATTGTACACCCTCTAAGTATTCCTCCAAATCCACCAGCATCAACTCCGGTTTATCCTCCACCTCAGCCAAAAAATCCTCCTTGCAATGCGTGATTTCCAAACCGTATGGATTGGGATGCTCTCCGCAGTCATCTTTTTCCTCAGTCTGTGGCTCTCCACAGGAAGCGAATCCGGTTATTAGTCCAATTGCAATTGGGTACAAAATGATGTTTACTAAATTCTTCATGGTCGAATTATTTTTAAGTGAGACTATTTCTTAAAGCAACTATGGAGGTGGCAGGATTTGTGGCTGGGAGGGACTGCTTATGTTAAAAGGATATGGGTTTTGCGTGGTGTGGAAGACTTCCGTCACCTGGAGTTGAAAGTCAATTAAATTCACAGTTTCCCCTCAAATGCTGAGACCAATGTATGATGTTTTTTGCGGATGACCAAATCCAGTTCATGCAGTCCAATGTTTTTAGGATGAATCTAGCCACTTAGATGTACCTTTCAAATATTTTTCCGGACGAGCGAAATTGTGCTGTCAGTGTAAACTTTATAAAGGTAATCCTCAATGGTTTTTTACAGGGAATTTTTTCAGCAAAATCAGAAGGTGACGGGAATAGGCTCCTAAAAGCCTGATGCTTAAAATGTTGTTTTTGATTGTTTGCATCCAGCTAATTATGTATACAGAAAATAAATATACTACAATCTTTACACCGGTATCTTACAGGAATAAAAATGCTTTTCCACCGGTTAACATTAAGGATATATTAAGGACGTATCTGATTTTTACATATAAGTTTTCCCAATAATATATTTCCTTATTTTAGTTATTGTATTGCTTTACAATGTGATTGGTTGTAAAATTATTACATAAAAATATATAATCATACGTATATGTGTTTTGGGTCGTCTCTCGCCCGTTAATTTAGGATGTGGAAAACAGATAGTTTATCCACAGTGAAATTTAATTTATCCACAATGTGTTCACATTACAGAAAATCTTGTTGTATTAAGACTTTTTGGAATGTTAGTAGTTTTGCATCTGAAAGGGAGTTCAAATTTTGGGATCGGATAAATTAAGTAGATTGCAATGGCGGAGAAATCGAGATTAACCACTGGTGGAGCGGAGCGGAGGATTACACCTCTGAGACGGGATGACGACTTGAATAAAATGTTATATGGGAAGGTTCAGCCTCAGGCAGTACCACTGGAAGAGGTGTTGTTGGGAGCACTGATGATTGACAAGGACGCCTTTCCCATAGTTATCGACATTTTGAGGTCCGACAGTTTTTACACAAATGCTCACCGGCTGATTTACAAGGCCATGTTGTGTTTGTTTGAAAAATCTCACCCTATTGACCTGCTCACTGTTAAAGATGCACTGGAGAAAAGTGGGGAACTGGAGGAGGCTGGAGGTGCTGCTTACCTGGTTGAACTTACGAATAAGGTGGCCTCTGCAGCCAATGTGGAGTACCACGCAAGAATCATTTCGCAGAAGTACATTCAGCGAGAATTAATACGTGTTTCTTCTCAGGTGATCACCGATTCATTTGACGAGACCAAAGATGTCTTCGAGCTGCTGGACGAGGCGGAGAAAAACCTGTTTGAGATCACCGAACAAAACCTAAACAGGGGATTTGAGCAATTGTCTTCACTGGTAGTTCAGGCAAGGAATCAATTGGAGGAAATTGGCAATAAAGAGGATGGATTGACTGGTGTGCCTTCGGGCTTTACCGGCCTGGATCGCTACACTTCCGGCTGGCATCCATCAGACCTGGTTATTCTCGCTGCCCGTCCCGGTATGGGTAAAACGGCTTTCGCATTGTGTCTGGCCAAAAATGCGGCTGCTGAATACAACAAACCCGTGGCCGTCTTTTCCCTGGAGATGTCTGCTCTGCAGCTTACCCAGCGATTGCTTTCCATGGAAGCTGGAATTTCCGGTGAAAAGTTGAGAACTGGAAATCTCGATGAGTTGGAATGGACCAGAATGCACGCCGCTATTGAAAAACTGGGCAACGTACCCATTTACATTGACGACACCGCCGGTATCAATATTTTTGCCCTGCGTGCGAAATGCAGAAGATTGAAAATGCAGCACGACATCCAAATGGTGCTGATTGATTACCTGCAGTTAATGAGTGGTGGACCCGATAACAAAAAGGGAAATCGCGAACAGGAAATATCATCCATATCCCGTGCCCTCAAGGGAATGGCAAAGGAGTTGAACGTGCCTGTAATTGCACTTTCGCAGTTGAGCCGTGCAGTGGAAACGCGCTCAGGTACCAACAAGCGGCCCCAGTTGTCAGATCTCAGGGAGTCGGGCGCCATTGAGCAAGATGCCGATATTGTTACTTTCCTCTACAGGCCGGATTACTACGAACTGGAAGAGTCTGAGCACGAAGACGGCCTCACTGAACTCATACTGGCCAAACATCGAAATGGTGCTCTTGGTACGGTTGAACTCAAGTTCATCAAAGAGCACGTCAAGTTTGTTGACGGAGGGGGTGATTCCTTCGATGATATCATGGGCAGTGACTTTGCTTCCCCGGATGATCCAGACGACCCGGATGGATTTATCACTCGAAGCTCCCGGATGAACGACGACGAAAATGTACCCTTCTAGAAAATTTCTTACAGACTTTTATGGACCTTTTTCGTGCGATTTCTACTGATCATTTAAATGGAATGCTGGCTCTTTTAAAGACCTTTTCTCAATAAGAATCCCTCAAGATGAAAACCAGGCTAAACAAGTTTCTCGCTAAGGCTGGTCTAGGCACCCGCCGCGAGATGGAAAAACTGGTAATGAAGGGACTTGTTGAGGTCAATGGTTCGGTGGAGAAAAACCCGGGCAGAGAAGTTGGGACTGAGGATACGGTTAAATTAGACGGAAAGCCTGTCCATTTTAGTAAAGAACTGCACTATCTGCTGCTAAATAAACCGCCGGGAAAAAGAGAGGCCGAAGAGCAATTTTTCAGCGCCCGCTTGAAAAAAGAACTCGGTACTGCAGCAGTGGATTCAAAATTAATTGGTGCGGACAATCCCCTGTTTTGCGGCCTGGTTTTGGTCACCAATGATCCTGATATCCGTGGTAAATTTGAGGATCCTAAGTCCGGAATATCGGTTGTTTTTCAAATCACCTTTTAAGAACCTTTATCCGATGGTGATATTCGGGGATTGCAAAGTGGGATATCTCTTCAAGACCACTTTTTCCGACCTATTTCAGTCAATAGAGATACTCCTGAATCTACGGGTCGTGTCCTGGTTGAGTTATTTCACCACCAAAGTCAGGGTTTGATTGATGCTTTGGAAAAAATGGGGTTTTCTCCGTTTCGAATGGATCGTGTCTATTTGGCCGGATTGACGAAAAAGGGATTGCCCCGTGGTTGGTTTCGGCATCTCAGCAGGGAGGAAACCATTCGAATTAAGCACTTTAAAAACCTGTAATCCAGAAAGGATTTTTCCCTGTGTGGCTCTCAATCCTATACACCACTTTCTTACAGATTGATATACAATGCACTGAGGGATAATTCACACTGTGGCAACAAATTTTCCACAATATTGATCTACATCAAAAATAATATTATATTTGCAAAAGGTAAATTAAATTAGCAAAAGTGCCAAATTTAATTTGCCGTACATCAAAAAGATCCAGTTGTTTTAACCTATTATCAATAAGATTATGAATCCAACTTCACCACATTTGGTTAAAATTACACTGGTTTTGACTCTTCTTTTTTCCGCGGGAAATGGTTTTTCACAGATAATCTACGTCAGTACCGCTGGAGATGACATCAATTCTGGTGATTCCTGGGCACAAGCCTACAGGACACTCACTCATGCCATAGATCAAGCTGGCCCGGGTGACGATATTTGGGTCGCTCAGGGCACTTATTACCCTGTGGAGTGTGATCCCTGTTCTGCCTCCGATCGAGAGCAGTCTTTTGACATGCCCAATATGGTTCGCATTTACGGTGGTTTTGACGGCACCGAAACAAGCCTCTCTGAGAGAGATTGGGTAACTAATGAAACCATTCTAAGTGGGGATATCAATGAGGATGGTACACTGAGTGGCAATTCCTACACAGTTGTCAATATTAATGGAATTTCTGATTTTTTTGAAATCGATGGTTTTACTGTAACTGGCGGAAATGCTGAAGGTGTGGGCCTGGCAGAAGTGAACGGCGGTGCAATATATACCACAGGTTCTTCTGATGTGATTTTGCGCAACCTGCGTATTGAAGAAAGCCAGGCAAACAGCAACGGGGGAGGGATTTTTGTCGGAACATCTGAAATATCTATTGAAGGCAGTTTCATTG
>PWJP01000150.1 GCA_003559985.1 Saprospirales bacterium | reverse complement strand
TTGAACTCACCGTGTAACTCACATCATCTGAACACTCATCAAAAGGAAGTGCATCAATCGCTCCCTGTGCAAACAAACTCTCCAGGGTAGCCTCCCAATTGCCCTCACATGTATTAAACCCAGTACTTACTTTTACCTCGTCCAAACACTCTATCTCAGGTACAGTGTTGTTCATTACTTTAATCACTTGAGTGACTTGCTCCACTTCACCAGTACACCAGTCAATCAATGACCACTGACGCAATATATGAGACTCTCCTGGACAATCATTTATTACTATATCCGTGTAATCTGCAATTACATTTGGACACTGACCTCCTGGCTCCCCTGTAGTAGATGGATGAGGATTGCCCTGATCATCCACAGCAAAATTCTGCGTGCAATTTAACGTGGCATTATCAGGTAAAGTCAACTCATCCAATCCAGTACGTAATACTTCGATAGTCTGTACACAAGATGAGGTATTGCCAGCACCATCAGTCACCACCCATTCTCGATCAACAATTTCAATGACATCATCGCATTCGTTGAAAATTTCTACAAAATCGGTAAATTCAACATCTACATCTCCACAATTATCGGATGGATCAATTTCTTCAGCAAACACAGTAATATTTACACCAGCCAGGGAAACCGAAATGCTACTTGGGAAAGTATTTACAAATTCCAGAGTCCATGTACCAGATGCAGTTTCACCAATAAAGTCATCGAGAGATCCGGCACCTGAACCAATTGGCTGAACCAACTCGTCAGTTAAGGATACCAAAACAGCGCAATCACCGGGATCGTCATATTCCGTTCCTTCGGAACTGAATTCAATATTTTCCCATGTAAATCCTGAAGCGGTACAAGTAGCATCGGACAGGACTACAGTGGTACCAGTAACTTCGTTGGTCAATTCAATGGTCATATCAGAAACCCACGTACCTGCAGGAGCATCAATACTCATTGGGACTGTAACCTCCACAATTTCAAAATTGTTAGGAAGACCACTAAAGTCAAAATCCAAAGTCAAAGGACCACCGGAAGTGAAAGTTTGAGGTACATCATCTGCGAAGATGGTTTCAGTAACATTTCCACCTGGTGCAGGTTGGTCAGGAAATTCTTCCCCGCACAAAATAGTGACATCTCTACACTCAATTACCGGATCAATCTTATCTTCCACCAGGATATTGCCCCAACAGCTATTACCTGTATTTGGATCAACTATAGTAACCATTAGGGTTTCATTTATCCACTGGCTACTGATGGGGTTTCCGACTTGTACGCCATCCATAGTTTCGATGATAATTTCATAATTATCATAGCAACCATAAGGACCACCTTCGAGTATCATGTCAGCATTAATCAGTGCCTCACAAGTAGCATCCACAGAAATATTCACAAGATCATTACATGCCAGGGCGGAAGTTGGATTAGCAAATTCCTCGACATTGACATTAAATTCACAGCTTGAAAAACCACCAAATCCATCTTCAATTTCATAAATAACGGTGGTTGTACCAATATCAAAGGTGGAGCCACTGGGTAGCCCGACAACTAAATCAGGTTCGTCGGGACCTCCCAATCCAGCACCTTCTGCAATAAAATTGGTAATCGTCAAAAAGCCAGCTCCAAAAGCACAATCAACTGATTGTTGTTCAAAGGCAAAAATATCACCTGCACTCAAATCAAGAGTTACTGTACCGGTACCAAATTGTCCGGCTGTTAGTACAGCGGTAAAAACACCATTTACGGAGTATCCGGGCGGATCCCAATTAGCTGCATCGGTTGTGTTGAATTCCCAGTCAAAGGTTATTTCAACATCTTCCGTGATTTCAATTTCAAGAATAGCAGCAGCACCCACCGGACATCCAGCACCATCAGGTCCGGTCAGTTCGATTTCATCTGGAGCATTGCTAACATCAACAGCAGTATTTGGACCATTTAGAATTATGGTCCACTCGGCCGGGTCAAACGGCCCCTGAAATCCTTCAATCGTTCCTATGCCGCCAACATCGCAATTATCAACTACTTCAATTTCATAAGTAACTACAGCATCACAAGCTCCGGGGCCAAGAGGCACATTGATTTCACTGGGGCAGTCCAGCTGAATCGGTTCCACATCCTCAACCGTCACATCAAAAGAGCATTCAGCTGCAGTTCCGGGAACAGTAAAAGTAACAGTTGTAGTCCCGACAGGATAAAAATCCGATGCATCTCCTGTATCATTAAAATCATTAACCGGATCATTGTCACACTGTCCGATAATGGTTGGTTCATCGATTGAAACAAATGCACCACATTCTCCCGGGTCATTATCAACCTCAATCGGACTTGATGGGCAGGTGATTTCACAATCGGGGGCTTCCAGTACTTCAATAGTGAAGTCCGCTACGGCTCCCCAGGTGAACAATCCCGGAAGGTTGCAGGGATCATCAATATCGTCTGGCTCGTACACATTAGTTTCCCAGGCAAGAACCCTCATTGTGGTAGGTCCAAGTTCAGCATCCGAAGGAACATTAATTGTTATACTCCCCGGGGTTCCCGCGGTAGTACTTTCACCTACCCAATAACCGACGGCCTCATCGGAGTCAAATTCCAAATCCTGATTCCAATCTACCCAAACTTTTACAATAGTTTCCCAGCTACCAGTTCCTGTACAATTAACAAGAACATGATCTAGCGTATATGATCCTCCTTGAATCAGATCAGCAGTTTCAGATGTAGCATCGTACACACCGATTTCTCCGGGACATCCCTCAACCCAATCTATATTATTGGATTCTCCGTTTAATGATACAGATTCCAATTGCGTGAAGGTAGAATCTGTGGGGCCTACTTGACAATAGCCCGGGGGACATGAAGTACATTCTACAGTTGTAGTCCGACATTCCGTATTAGTATCACAATCGGAATTTACATTGACATGCACATAAATTGTTCCACTCGTGGTGGCAGTGACAGTTAGCGGAGTGGTACCAGACCCCAATACAGTTCCGGTATTGGGATCACCCTCTACCGCTGTAAGGTAATCGGTTGAAATGCTACTTGTAAATTCATAGGTATCTCCTTCAACAGCATTGTTGATCGTAAAATACTCAGTTGCCCAGTTACAGACAGCAACTTGTACGGTATCATCCGCAACAACCGGAGCATTTGCAGATCCAAAAGAAATCGTATCTAAAGTACACTGAGCCTGAATACCATTCAGACCGCACAAAAGCGATATTGAGACAATCAGACTGAAGGTTGATAAGTTAGTAATTAATTTTATCATGAGATTATAGTTTTTTGTTTGTAATCATTCCTGAATAGATTGAAACAATCAGCAATACAAGGAATAAATTACATCTAATTGTTTAATATCGGTTTGCATTGATCAAGTCAATAAAATTCTCAATTGAGTCCAATCCGCCCTCGCTCAAATTAATAGAAATTATAGCCTGTTGCAACTCGGAACCAGCCATCCTGAAGGCGGGCGTAATTTCACTCAAATTGCCCTGACCGGAAAAAGAACCACCGGACTCGTCAAAAAGATTATTGGCCAAGCGGTCATTATGTCTGGGAGGGGCAATTGCTGACAAATTCCATGCAAAAGCCTCCTGGATGTCTATACCATCCTGACGGAAAGCCCTGAATGCACTACCAAAATAGTGTATCAGTCGTTTGTTCGATTCTACAAGAGACTCATTGGAAGGCTCCATCTCAATTTCTTTGGCCAACAGAGCTTCCTGCATATTGATCATTTCTTGCAATTCATTCAAAACCTGAGGCGATAAATCCTCAGCAACTTGTGCATTTATAACATTCTGTCCAAAACAAAGGACGAAAGCTGCCATCAAAGCACCAGTCATCAATTTCGATATAAGATTTCTAAAAATTTTTGTCTTCATGGGATAAATTTTTGATGATATTAAAATCATTTGGCAAATTAGATTCTTGCATTAAAACTATTATTAATTTGTACAATATTAACTTCCAGATTTTTACAAAAACCCGAATATTTATATGTACTTAAACCCTCTTTCCCTGTGTTACTTTGCTGCAAAAACGATTCCACAAAGTTGTGTTTCGATACCCTATGGGAGTTATCAGCACGATTTTTTGAAAATAAAGCCAAAAAACCAATTACTGGAAAAACCACCAGTTCCAGGAATAAACTACTTAAAGAAACTTTGCAGAAACAACCTTTTAGGGGGCAGGAGAGAAAAGATCTGAAGGATTTGAAAGACCTAGCTTCATTACAGGCAAAATAAAGATCACCAAGGCTTACCACAGGGTAGCTTGAAGCAGGTCTACTTAACTTGCCAAGTAACAAATTCATGAGATCGTCTTTCTAAAATTACCGAGGACTATGAAACACCTTAGTCCTGGCGATTCAAATATTTTACGTCTTTTATAATCTCTTTCTGAAGGACAAAAGTAAGGAGAATGCAAGCGCTTAAAGACAGCCAATTGGGTATTTTTTAGATTAAAAATACTACAAATGCTTTAAATATTGTTAACTAGACTTTTTTAAATTACTTTTAATCATAATGCGTTAATGCCAACAACAAACTAAATCGATCACCTAAAAGTCATTAGCAATAATCCTTATTACATACTGATATTCAGTAATTTAATACTAATCATTCACTTAAGACCCCGTTGATTAACAAACCTTAGATTTGCTTTGTGTGACATCAACAAGATCGACATAACACACTGTATTGATGTGTATTATATATTAAGATAAAATTTTTTCGTAAATTAAAATAAATCTCATCAAGCCCAATCTACCAACAAGCTATGATATATTTTAGACCTGAAATGGCTTATCGGCTAACTGAGGGTTCCCGGTGAGAAAGAAGAAGGGATCAAAGCACAGGAAATAATCAACGAGGAAATATCCCAATGCACTTAACGAGTAACAGATGCTCATTTTCACAAGCAATGACATACAGTTCACTGCCCATAAATATACTAATGCAGATTCTGACTTACTTAAATGTAGGTGGACTTGAGATTGCAACCATCAACTACCATTACATTACTTGTCATTCCCATTCAACCTTATCGAAAGACTGAATTCGTGGGAGCCATTGGAATAATCCTGGAATGTTTCGAAGGACAGATCATATGAGTAGTAGAGCCTCACGTTATCAAAGCGAGTTCCAATCAAAAATCCCAATCGGTCTCCTTCACCGGTAGAATAAGACAAACCTGCGGCAAGTTGCTCATCCAGAAAGTGGGCAAGTACGTTAAAGTCTATTTGAAACGGGATATTCCGCAATCTTTTTACAAAAACAGATGGCTCAACTGTCATTCCATAGTTTGGCACTTCAAATCGATAACCAAGGAGCAGGTTGAAGTACTCAAAAAGACTGACGCTCGAATCATCTTCAAAGCTGACGTCGTCAATCCGCGCTCTTACCATGTCTGGTGCTGCCAGTCCGAAAAAGAAGCGATTTTGAAATTCTCAGTAAATACCCGCACTCAGATCGAAATAATTAATACCATTCGCAGCCTCCTCTATTATGGGGTCACCGGGTTCATAAAGCCCATCGAGAAAAACATCGTTGGTCAGGCTGAAACGCTCCCATTCAGTGGAAAGGCCCACGGACCAACTCCAATCATCGTCACCAAAGCGGTAACTGTAAGAAAGCCGGGTCCTCAATTGGCGCTCTACCCCAAATTCCCTGCCGGAAATGATAAGACCAAGTCCCACTCGATCATCCATAACACTACCGTCATAACTGAAAGTGTATGCTCTGGGAGCTCCCTGAAAAGAACTCCAATTGTTGCGGTAATTAAGCATAAAATTATGGCCCCCATGCAATCCAGCAGCCGCAGGATTAATCAATACTGGATTGAGGTGGTACTGTGTGTAATCGGCCTGCTCCTGCGAAAAACCAACAACCGTTGTCAGCATTCCAATTAGTAAGGTCAAGTATATCTTTCTCATGGTAAAATTTCTTTCAGTGCTTTAGTAAATTGTTATCTGAGATCTCTTAAGACAGTAACAGTACCTCTGTAAACCTCTCGTCCGCCACTGTTGTAAAACACCTCCAACACCCACATATAGGTGTCTTCATTTACAGCATTTCCACTGTTGGTAGTGCCCTCCCAATCGTTCCGGTAATTACTCTGCTCAAAAACCACCTGTCCACCACGATTAAATATTCGCAGCACATTGTTGGTGGTTTCAGCACATCTGATGATAAGATTGTCATTGCGACCACTACCATTTGGTGTAATCACAAGCCTTCCTTCAAAACAATCATCATCGAAACAATCGGGCACCTCAATATCGATACTTCTGACACAACCGCCATCATCTCTCACAAAAACCTCCCATTCACCGGATGGCATATTTGTAAAGGTATTAGAACCTTGAAACTGGGTTCCCTCAACACTAAATTGGTAGGGAGAAACTCCACCTTTAGCAAGCAAATTCAAATCTGCCTGATTGGTGAAGTCATTGCATTCCAGGGACAAAACCTCAAGGTTCAAATCCATATCCGGCTCCGTAACCTCAAATTCTTCTACGACCATTACACCGGATTCATTATCTGTAATCGTGACAGAGCAGATGCCCGCACCTACTCCCTCAATGGACGAATCTGTAGATGCCTGACCACTATCACATACCCACTGATATTCATAATCTCCTGAGCCTCCTGCGACCATTAAGGTGATACTACCAGTTTCTTCACCTCGGCAAGCGACGTCCTGAATCAAGGCGCCAATTTCAAGGGCACCGGGAAGCTGGATGGTACCAGCATCCAGCTGACATCCATTAGCGTCGGTAATTACCAAAGTGTAAATTCCCCCTGATACACCCGTCAACTCAGGGCTGTTGGGAAGGTCTCCGGGTCCCCAGTCAAAGTCATACGGCGGGGTACCCCCACTAACAACCACACTTATCTCTCCGCTTTCGGTCCCGTCGTCATCGACGAGGTTTATTTCTTCTATGATGAGTTCTTCGGGTTCGTTGATCAAAAACTCAAACTCAAATACACAGGGAGTGCCAATTTCTTCTACAACGAGAATACAAGTATCAGGTCCGAGGCCGGTGACTTCCAGACCAGTATTTCCCTCGTCACAGGACCAGGAAAAAGAGTAATCTTCTCCATCACCCTCCAATTCAACTAAAATGGACCCGTCCATCTCACCGTGACAACTAATATTATTCACCTCAAATTCAGCGGGTACCGGGGCGCAGAGCGCTATGGGTTCGGGAAATATTTCACAACCTGCTTCATCAGTAATTGTAACTGAATAAAGTCCACCCTCAAGTTTTGTTATTTCAGCTTCATCCCCCACGTCGGGATCCCATGTAAAGGACAGTGCTCCAGTACCACCGGAAGCTTCAATAGAAATCGACCCATTGTCAAAATCAGGTTCAGTAGGAAATTCCAGATCGATATTGTCGATGACAATCTCATCGGCTTCACCCACCACTATATTGTCAAGTTCAACTTCTTCAGCACCACCATCATAAGTGACGGTAACGCTGTAGGTTCCGGCAGCAAGCCCTCCGGGATTCGTTTCCCCGTCGGGAATGTCGGTAGGACCGCTCCAGGTGATATTTTCAAAAGGAATACAGGCCTGACTCAATTCTAACTCTATGCTACCGTCATTCCCTCCGAAACAGGTGACATCATTAACCACGGCCTCAATAAAGCATTCACAAATGATGGAGAAGCTGCCTTCTCCTCCCATGACAGGGATTGTCTCAAGCTCATCGTTAATTGCAATGGCTGATGGAGCCCAACTTGTTACCATGGTAGTCTCGGTTTCACATTCCCCAACCACTTCAAAGCACACCTGGAAAATAGAAGAACCATCAGGTATTGTTGTCGGGGTTGCAGCGGGATCATCAAAAAGGACCCCCAGGACACCATCACCAACATTCAAATCATTAACTGAAAAGCCTTGTGTAAGGCCAGTGGTCAGGACAGTATCGTATGACAACTGATCGGAGTTCCACTCCACCATCAAATCCTGGAATGCAATAATATCCTCAAAGCCGGTCACATTAATATCCACGCAAACAATATCTCCAGGCTGACCGGAATTATCTTCAGGAAATACAGTTAATCCATCAAAAATACCGGTTACCGTAACCCCACCCGATGTCAACACGGGATCAAGTGATACATCCTCTCCATCAACCTCTCCGATAAAATCTATTGACAGAGGACTTGAAGTGAACTCAAATGCTGAAAACTGACCTGTGCTTCCGATTATATCAAAACACACCTCATACACAACTGTATTGTCAGATACCGATACTGGTTGTCCACTCGGGTCGTTGTAAGAGAGGCTTAGCCGGCCATTGTCGGTTTGTCCGGTTCCAAAATTACCCATAGTCATGTTTGGCAGGTTAAAATTTTGGATGCGGTTGAATTCCAATACATCGGGGTCCCATTGATTGGTATATTGCATGCTGATCACATCCGTATATCCACGCACACTGACTTCCACGCACACTTCCTCACCATTTTCTCCACTCACTTCATTGGCAATAACTTCCAGTTGTGTAAATTCCGGACAATCTTCACCTGGCACATCAACCTCACCATTGTTGAAGGTGGTTGTGTTGGTGACGTCAACATCAACCAGATTTGCATCGAGTTGCACCACTTCATGCGGCAGACTTGACCAGGGAGGATTGAATCCAACCTCTGTAAAGCTGCATTCGGCACCCACCACTTCAAAAAGTATGCTGAATAATACAACCCCATCAGAAAGTGTCAAGCCCTCTGGTTCCGCCCAGGCCAGACCTGCAAATCGACCCTCATTGGACACTCCAAGCTCAAAAGGTGTTGCCACCACCGAACTACTCACGCCGGCGCCATCATTAAAATTGGTGTACTCAACGAATTCAAGTACGTTAGAATCCCAACCAAATGAAAACTGCGCGAAGACCATCATCTCAAAATCCTCGACGGTTAGATCCACTTCAATCATATCACCGGGTTGTGTAGAATGGTTTGAAAAATTAAAGATGGGTTGTGCAACAACCGGCACGGTGGAAAAAATCATCCACATTAGCGCCAAAACAACTGTTATCCTCATGGTTAAAATTTTATTATGCCACGCAAATTTGTTGCAAAGATAGCAAATTATACATCTGCAATATCTACGAAATTATTTTTTGCTCAATACACACCTTCATTCTGCCTGCAATAACAATTCCATTATCACAAGGCAATAAAAAAAATAAAGCTTCTTTATCAGGAATTTTGAAACGGCATCGTGGTCAGTCTCTCCATTACCGCAAATTAATACAGCCTACTTAACTCAATCGAGCTCTGCAAACCATTTCAATAAGTCAAAATATTACAGCAAGCAAATAATAGTCCAAAACGCCTTTTGTATTCAAAATTTCTACTGTCGAATAATTTTAACAGTTTGTGAGTAACCACTGGTCAAATTCCTGATATGAAGGTAATACAAGCCCTGTACCGGAAGGTCCGCTCCGTTTAATTCAAATGTCGATCCCGAATTGGATGCATCGTTTTTCCACATACCACTCCGCAACAGCCTTCCTGTAGCATCGGTGAGGATATACTCTAAATCCTCGCCAGCGTCCAATCCCTTAATCCTCACACTTTGATAATCCAGTGAAGGATTGGGATGAACAGATATTGATTCCATATCCATGAGAGAGTTTTCCTCGACTTCAACAGAAGCTTCAAGCTCAATTCCGGAAGTTTTGAAAGAACTAAGCCCAATTTCGGCTACTGCAGGAGCTTCCACAAGTTGGGGCGAAAAACTCTTCCCAACTTTTCCATCTTCAACCATATCAATAGTCAAAAACGGTTCACCGGGATTGAAGGCAATACCATTGGCGTTGAAAGCGCTGATTGTCAATAAAGCACCCCCTTGATCTGAATCAAAAAGCGAGTAGTCAAAATCACCTGCAGCCATCCACTCCACACCACTAATTTCAAGAGGAGCCACGTCCAATTCGAGGCTGAATTGCAATGATTTTGCGAATTCTTTATCTTCAAAAAATAATTGAAGCTCAGAATCGCTAATAATATAATTCACTGTCTCCTTCTCTTCGGATCTGGGATTTGCAATATGCCCGCCCGGATCGGCACTTCGATTAACATCACCGGTTTTCACGGCATCAAAATCAACCACCATCATGGAATCCTGATAAAATGGACTTCTGAATCCCTCAGAGGGTATGGGATCCCCGGGAGACAGACTTCTTATGTCATGCGCAGCCGGGAAAATCCTCCAGGAGGTATTGTTTTCAAAAGTAGTTTGCCTTCCGAGGATGACATTTCGTCCTTCTGCTACGTCGGCCACATTTATTTCACCATCGCGGTTGATATCTGCAGCAATTAACTGGTCGAATTCGGTAAATGGCCTTGAGCCGATTATGTGCTTTTGTATCAATAACAAATCAAATGAAGTGAAGCCATTTAAAGGGTCGTGGTCTTTTTTTGCTTTCAAAATCCCCTGACCCTCTTCAGGAATCAAGTACCACAGCAATTCGTACTGACCATCACCACCTGTTAAGGAGTTTTCCAAATAGGGCAAATCGGGTGAATTGTACTCAATCTCAACTCCTTTAACCGGTCTCATATCAGGATCCAAAACCAAGCCGGATTTAAAACCGATGAGAGAATCAAGGCACGCTCCATGATTGTCTGCAATAAATACATATGTGTTGCAAAAATCAGCATTGCCATTTTGATCGAAAACCCATATTTCCAAACCTGTCGTATCAAGTTCGCTGCAATCAAATGTTCGGGTGGTGTCAGTGGGATCGTTGCTGTAAGCCAAAATGAGATCGTCATCCGGCGTACAATTGTCAAAACTGCCCGCGTTAAAGTGGTCCGCATTGAGAGTTACTTCACCTGAAATGGGCATGACCACTGTGGAAATTCCATGGTGGCAAACCGGCACCGGTTGCTGGCAATCCTCTATGGTTATTTCCTGGTGGCAGTGAGATTTATTTCCGCAAAGATCCTCAGCACTCCATCTCACCCTGTGGGTTCCAAAGGGAAATTCGCCACTGATTTCGTTGCCGGACCCCATGGTATTGTATTGACCAGTATTGTCAATATCAATCATATAAGTCCACTCCAATAGTGAATCCGGAGTGCAATCATCCATTGCAGCTTGCACAATTTCTACATTGCCGCTACAGCCATCGGGGTCTTCACCACATATCGTTTTCGGCTGGCAATTTTGAATAACCGGGGCCTGATTGGTTTTTACTTTGATCCCCTGAAGTTCAGACCATAGGCCAATGGGTGGCTCCACATTTGGAATGTGCTGACACCAATCCATCACTGACCAGGTGCGCAGGACTTTAAAGCACTCACCATCCACCTGAGTAAAAATTTCATCGGTGTATGAAAATAGTATGTTGCTACAGTGTTCACCGTCAATTTCAGGCATTCCGGTTACATCGGGATCAATAACTCCGTTGGGGCAATCCTCAATCATCACGTCCTCCGGCCAGGTGATGTATTCGTCGTCGAAGGGCTCCAACTCAATAATTTCGATAATCTGGGTACAGTAAGCAGTCCTGTTATCGGGATCGGTGGCGGTAAAAGTTCGCTCTATGATGCCCTTTCCACATTTTAAATCTTTCTCAAAATCCTCGGTTACGACCACTCCGCAATTGTCCGTTGCCAATCCATCCAGTCCGGCTACGAAACCGGGCTCATAAATTGGGTCCTGAATAATAATTTGATCCCTTTCAGCCTGACTCAGAGCCACTTTGCCAAAAACAGAGAGGTCATCAAAGTCAAATTCATAATCACAGGTAACGGTAATATCCGTGGGGCAGATTAAATTAGGTGGCAACTTATCCTCCACATAGAGTTGTGCCCAACAAGTATTCGTATTGCCGGCAGCATCCGTGGCACGAAGTATAATTTCAAGGGGACTTTCAGCAATATCGGAGCAACAAACTTCCACGAAATTTCTGAACTCAGTGTCGTCATAAACTCCATCCGGGCAATTCCCGGCATATTTGCGCGCAATTTCTACCGATGCGAGTTCGCAATTGTCATAACTTCCATCGTCAAATGCGGATACATAAACCTTTCCGGTGCCATTTGAACCAAGAGAAATTCTGGTGTCGAGGTCACATACTGCAACCGGTGCCACGTCATCCACCACGGTAATTTGGCCCGAGCAACTCCAAACCCCTGAGACCACTGTGTAATTGAGCGTCTGATCCAAGAACTGACCGGGTATCACATCTCCCAGAGAGCTTCCGGTCGGGGATTGAACATTTACAGAATAACTGCATGTGCCGTATTGATAGTTACTCAAAACTTGATGGGGGTGAACTTCTGTATCACAATTTACACCGGCAGAGATTTCCACATGGGGCAGACAGTAAACAGGACAATTGGCAAAGGTTTCACCGTGCGAAAAGCACCATAAAATTACTGAGAGAACCATTGTATTTAAAAAGGGGCAGTATATTTTTTTCATGCGCAACTTGTTTGATCACCAATGTAGCCAATGCAACATATAGTAAAAATAAGAATAATAATTTTACAAATATATTCCAAAAAGTTGACTTAGGAAAATACATCCACTATTATCTGTAGGAATATCGCCTGGATAGCAAACAGATAAAACTTTGTAGGCGGGGAAACGTCAGGGTGTTCTAAGCATGAATAATATAAAGGGCGCGAAAAGAAAAGGTAGGAACTCAGTTCACTGCTTGAGCAAACCGTTTTCCTGAGCAATTTTTATCAGGCCATCGTTGGTCTCCACCTTGAGTTTTCTCATGATATTCTTTCGGTGAACAGAGACGGTTTGGTCACTAATAAATAAATCTCTGGCAATTTCCCTGTTGTTCTTATCGCATGCAATTTCATTAATTATTTCCCGCTCTCTTTTTGTGAGGTAGTGCTTGAGCAGAAAATTGTCCTCTGTGACCCAGTATTCTTCCTCATTGGCCTTTTTTATCCCGTTCTTGGTAGGCGATATATTGACACCTTCACCCATATAGGCCACTCCTTTAAGTACATCTTTAATGGCCCTTACCAACTCGTCTTTCCCGGACCTTTTGAGCATATACCCATCGGCTCCGTTTTTAAAGGCCTCTTTTACAAATTTGTTGCTGTCGTAACTGGTCAAAATCAAAATGCGCATAAGAGGCTGAACCTCTTTGAGCTCATATATCAGGTCAATTCCATCAATGACGGGTAACTTGAGTTCCATAACAAGTAGATCAAAAATATTCGTCTTAGCAAGTGTCAGCAGTTCCTCTCCACTATTCACTGTTTTGCACACATTCAAATCATACCCAAAATCACTTTCACCCAGCAAATTACATACACCATCAATGGTCAATTGCTGTTCGTCTGCAAGTATGAGATCTACTTTTTTCCTTTCCATAACTTCATTACATTACATCTACCGAAGGGCCAAATTAATAAAACTTTGAAACACTGTCCAACTTTTTTTAATCAAATTAGCGCTTTTTGTTGAATTTCAGAGCTTTATAAAAGTTTTGCGAATTGTCAGCCAGTTCGTTTTAAAAATAACAGCATAAAAGTCGGGTTTCGAAAGATTTAGCTTTAGAAAATTAGCCCTCAAAGGTCAGCAATATTTATGCCACCCCCATTTTATCAGAATAGTTCCCATAGAAAACACAGACAGCACTATTGTGCAGCAGACTGGGATAGCTGGTCGGGGCGAAAAAGTGTTAACAAAGCACTAATGGAGTGTTTAAAAAAGTTAAATCACCGCTTAAAAGTAAGCCTGATTGTCAAATATTTACTATTTTTCACCCAATTTTTCAAAAATCTGCAACATGCTAAAATATATAATTTTGACAATGCCTCTTTGGGTTGGCATTAGTTTCGCAAATAGCCTTCAGAGCCAGTCTCAATTCTGGAATGAGTTGGATGAGCTTGCTCCACTCAGCAGGAGTGCTGTTTCATTGGAAACCGATATTAAGCCGGATAAATACCGGGTTTTTCAACTGCAATATGAGGAATATGCAGACTTACTTTTGACTGCACCACTTGAAAACACAAGGCGAGCTAACAGAAACCCCCTTAAGGTTGAAATCCCGGGTCCGGATGGCGAGCTCACGGTGTTTCATCTAACCGAGTCCCCTATAATGCAACCAGGTCTGGCTGAAAAATACTCACATTTTCAAACCTTCAGAGGAGTCAGTAGTGACGGCCGGAAAAGCGGGCGGTTTGACATTACAAGCCACGGATTTCACGGCATTGTATTTAGTGATGAAGGGTCTTATTACATTAACCCCTATAATCTTTCCACGAAGGACTTTTACATTGTGTTTGAGGTGGAAAACAATTTCTCTTCAGAGAATTCCTTTCAAATTGAGTGTGGAGTACACGATCTCAGTCACGACCTTAACGAATATATGAACGATTTGCACAGTTCCGGTGAGGCGACGTGGAGATCAGACGATGAGACTTTCCCTCTTCTCACCTACAGGCTCGCAGTAGCTGCTACCGGAGAATACACCATTAGGTTTGGTGGAACAGTGGACGATGGTATGGCTGCCATTGTAACTGCAGTAAACAGGATAAACAGCATTTTTGAGCGGGACCTGGGAATTAGGTTTTTGCTGGTGGACAATAACGACACGCTCGTCTTTACCACCCCCGGATCTGATGGTTTTTACACCAACGGCAACACCGGACAGATGATCGACCAAAATCCCCCTGTACTCAACGCCAGGATTGGCCTTGACAACTACGACATAGGCCATGTATTTGGTACGAGCGGCTCCCTGGCCGGACTTGCGGGATTGGGAAATGTATGTTCACCGGGTAAAGCCAGAGGTGTTTCTACCCACGCAAATCCTTTTAATGACCCTTTCATAGTTTCCATAGTCTGCCATGAAATCGGGCACCAGTTCAATGCCAACCACACGATGTACAGCTGTCACAATGTAAATGCACCAACAGCTTTCGAACCCGGAAGTGGCTCCACCAT
The DNA here is from genome assembly GCA_003559985.1 of Saprospirales bacterium. GTDB lineage: Bacteria > Bacteroidota > Bacteroidia > Chitinophagales > Saprospiraceae > PWJY01. The sequence continues at coordinate 16,235 of PWJP01000150.1, read as the reverse complement.
AATGTCCTATACTGGAATATGTGGTACACAAAACAACCTGCAGAACCAAACCGACCCCTATTTCCACGTCAACTCTCTTGATGTTATGATGCAGTTCAGCCGTAACGGAGCAGGAAACGCTTGTGCCGTTGAAGTGCCTACAGACAATATTCCACCGGTACTTGAACTGCCCTATGAAAATAATTTTCACATTCCCATCCAAACGCCATTTAAACTGGAGGGTGTAGCCACCGATGCCAACGACGACGAGTTGACTTTCTCCTGGGAACAATACGATATTGGCCCATCTCTTGATCCGCCCATCAGTCTTGGTGAAACCATAGGAAATTCTCCTCTTTTCAGGGTGTGGCCTCCAACTGAGGATCCAGTGAGGTATTTTCCTCGCTTATCAGATTTGATCAATAACAGGCAACGACCCTATGAATTGCTCCCCGACACTACTCGCACACTGACTTTCAGAATGGTAGCGCGAGACAACAACCCGGATGCGGGAGCCAGTACATGGGAGCAAGTTCGCTTTTTTTCAACAGACCAGGCCGGCCCGTTTCAGGTGATTTATCCCAATGAAAGAGATTCGCTTAATGCTGGTCAATACATAGAAGTTTTATGGGATGTGGCCAACACAGACCAATCACCGGTTAATTCAAGAAGTGTCGATATTTTGCTGTCCGATGACAGGCGATTCACCTATCCATACACCCTGGCTGAGGGAGCGCCCAATACAGGAAGCGCCTTTGTAACCTTACCCAATGTAAGTGGAAATAATTTCAGGATTAAAGTGCGTGCAGCGGATAACATCTTTTTCGATATTTCCGATGTAAACTTCATTGTATCGGAAGCGTCGGAACCGGGTGTTATCATCAATTACAACCCGTACAGAGGAATGCTATGCCTCCCGGAAAAACTCTCAGTGGATTTTCAGACAGAAAGTCTATTAGGATTCACGGATACTCTATTCTTTGAATTGTTAGAGGATTTGCCCTCCGGAGCCATTCCGGTCCACATTCCCGAATATGTTATTCCCGGCGAGCCTTTCAATCTGGAAATAGACCTTAGTGGGGCCACAATTTCGGGGGATTATCAACTTGATTTTGTAGTGTTCAACGACACAATCGCTGATATGGAGCGCTCCATATTCTTCGAGACCGTTTCAAACGACTTTGCAGATCTCGCACCAGCCTTTCCGGAAAATGGGCAGTTGAATCTGGACCGGGCCATTACTTTCAGATGGGATGAAGCAATCGATGCTGAGGGTTATGAACTTCAGGTGGCAACCAATCCTGACTTTTCCGAAAGTGCTATTGTTTACGAGGATGAGACCGATCGCGTTGACAGCCTTGACGCGCTTATACAATTTGAAACCGGAGAAATTTACTTCTGGAGAATAAGACCATTCAATATTTGTGGAACCGGGCCTTACACCGACATTTCAGCCTTTCAGGTAAGAACCCGCGAATGCAATGATTTTACCGCAACAGATGTTCCCGTCATTGTACCGGCATCTGCCGCTGGTACCTCTACCTTGAATGTAGAACTCGGTGGAGAAGTGGAGGAGATCATCATCCCCAATGTCAGGGGTAGTCAGCCATTTGTCGGCGATGTTCAGTTATCTCTCCTTTCTCCTTCCGGAACTGAAGTGGTTTTAGTCAGGGGAAAATGCGGAAATACGAGTAATTATGACCTTGGATTTGATGACGATTCAGCCTTTGAAATCACCCCCCCATGTACATTGACATCTGGTAGAATTTATGTTCCTGAAGAGCCGCTTGCAACCCTGAGAGGAGAACCGATTGAGGGTTTGTGGGGGTTGAGAGTAAGCCGGGTTAGGTCCGGCTCAGGGGGTCAATTACAAGCGTGGGAAATGTCTGTATGCTTCAATGCCATCTTTTCTGAGATAACTGACCTGCGCAACGACACACTGAGATTGCTACCCGAAAGCAGCAATGAAGTCAGCAGAGAGGTTTTGAGAGCTCGCAGCGCAACTTCAGGCCCGGACAATGTAGAATTTGTACTTGTCGATTTACCAGAGCTCGGCATACTTAGTATGGATGGTATGGAAATGCAAGTGGGAGATATGTTCACCCAAAGTGATATCGACAGTGAAAGAGTAACTTATACTACCGAAATAGACACCTTTGACTTTGACCACTTCAAGTTCCTGGTTCGAGATGAACTCAATGGCTGGAGAGGTATCGAGCGTTTTGAGATTAAAATATCTGATGACTGGCCCACTTTCACTCAGGAAATTCACTCAGGGGAGTTGGAAATGACCGTTTTTCCCAACCCGGGTGATGGTCTTTTCAATTACAAAATCGAAGGAATTGAGGGTCAGTTAGTTGATTTAACAGTTGTTTCAGCCGAAGGCAAAACAGTACTCAATAGATCCGTTCGCCTCGAAGCGGTAAATGTAATGGATCTCAGATCCTTTACTTCAGGTATATACTTCATCAATGTCAGCAATGAATCCGGTAGTGCAAATACCAGAGTCATCATAGAATAACATTATAAATTATGCTTCAAAAGATCACAATTACCGGGCTCATTCTACTTTTTCTGTCCACTACTTTCAGCACAGGGCTAATAGCAGATCAATTACACAATCCCTGGAATTTTGTAACCGAGAAAGAGCAGGATGTAGAGCGAATAGCCACTATGCGCTCGGGAGACTTTTTCCCAGCGACACACTACAGTGTATTCGCATTGGACAGCAGCAAAATGGCAGAACTGGTAAAAGATGCACCTTTCGAAAACCTGAGAAATTTTGAAAGTGACATAATCATTCCCATTCCCCTGCCATCCGGTGAATACGAGAATTTCAGAATAGCGGAGTCCCCTGTTTTCGCCCCCGAACTCGCAGCGGAATTTCCGGATATAAAATCCTACAAAGCCATTTCGGAGGGCAGCTCCGGGAGAACAGGTCGTATCAGCGTCTCCCCAATAGGAATCGCTGGTATGTTCAATACCATGAATGGAGACCTTTTTATCGAGCGGTATGAATTTGGAGATGAAGGGGAATACGCCGTGTTTTTCGACAGGGATATGGCCTTCAACCAGGAAATGCAAGATCAAATGAGCTGTGGTTTTGAGGGATTTTCCAACACAAACCGACGATCTGAAATCCTTGAAGAGATGGAAACCATTGGGCGAAGTGTAGGTGGCAATGAACTCGAATTACGAGTTTACCGAATGGCCCTCGCCACTACCAGTGCTTATGCTGAGCTTAAAGGTGGCACTATAGAGTCCGTCATGGCCTCGCTGAACGAAGCCATGAATTTGATGAATCAAATAACAGAGAATGAAGTTGCCATAAGATTTGAACTGGTTCCCAACAATCAAAACATCATTTGGCTAGATCCAAATGAAGAGCCCTATGAAAATATAGATTTTGGTAGCGGATTGCTTGGACAAAACACTTCAGCGATAACGAGCAGCGGAGGTATTCCTCTGAACCAATTTGATGTGGGTCATGTATTCACAGGAGGCTGTAGCGACGTGGGAGGGGTAGTAAATGGAAGAGCCTGCACACCAGGGAAGGCCCGGGGAGTGACATGTCATTCAAACAACAATATGTCCACAATAGTGACCAGAATATTCACCCATGAGGTAGGGCACCAATTCAATGTAGCCCACAGTTGGAATCACTGTCCGGGCGTTGACAATCAACGGGCTTCAGGTTCAGCTTATGAACCTGGGTCGGGCTCGACCATCATGTCCTATGCCGGATCATGTGGCAATCAGAATGTGCAAACGAATACTCACGCTTATTTTCACGCAGGATCACTCAATGAGTGGATTGCATATACCCGCCTAAACCCTGAGAATACCAATTGCGGGGAAGTGATATTTACCGGTAATACCGAACCGGAAATTTTCCTCTCTTATGAAAATGACTTTCACATTCCCATCGGAACCCCTTTCAAACTGACTGCCGAAGCAACGGATGCAGACGATGATCCACTTACTTTCGCCTGGGAGCAAATGGACCTCGGGCCCAACCTGCCGATGCAGGAACCCGCGGGCACGATTCCACTATTTCGCACATTCCCTCCTACAGATAGCCCTACCCGGTATTTCCCCAACCTCCAAACTGTGGCAGCAGGATCTAACGATATTTCACAGCAATTGCCCACTTACTCCAGACCATTGAACTTCAGGTGTACCGTCAGAGACAACAATCCTGTGGGAGGAGCCATAGTGTGGGACCAGGTGCGCTTTTTTGCGACCGAAGCCGCGGGCCCTTTTGAGGTAACTTTTCCCGGTAGCGGTGAAAGTTACATAGCAGGAGAACTGGTCGAAATAACATGGGATGTAGCAAACACAGACCAAAGCCCCGTCAACGAAGGATATGTGGATATTCTCTTCTCCTTCAACAGGGGGTTGTCATTTCCCATCGTTTTAATGGAAAGAACACCGAATACAGGTAGTGCATTGGTACAATTACCAAATACCGGTGGCCCGTGGAATCGCATAAAAGTCAGAGCCTCAGATAATATTTTCTTCAATGTATCTCAGCAAAACTTTGGCCTTGACCCTGCTGAACAACCCGGTTTTATCTTTCGACACAATCCGGGTCAGGAACTGCAATGCCTTCCCGATATGTTGACAATAGATTACCGAACTGAGTCCCTGCTGAACTTTGAAGATTCTATACAGATTGAAATTGTCGATGGATTACCTAATGGCGCAGTATCTCTTTTCCCTGAATTTATAAACCCGGATGATGAAGGAGAACTGGCCATTGACCTGTCTGACGTCAATGAAAACGCGGACCACGAATTGACATTCAGGTTAAAATCGGGACAGGACACCCTTTACAGAACGGTCTTTTTTACAACAATTTCCAATGACTTTAGCGCTGTGGAATTAAGCTGGCCGGAAAACGGGGCCGATGGCATTGACCAAATAATACCCTTTGGATGGAGTCCAAGCGAGAACGCAGATTCTTATCACATTGAAGTAGCTGTAAATCCAGCTTTTGAAGAAGACCAAATTGTTTTCAGTGAAACAGTAGCGGGAACGGAAATCCAACCTGAAGTCCAGTTCCCGGCCAATTCGCTACTATACTGGAGAGTAACTCCCATAAACCGGTGTGGATTTGGAGAACCACTCACAGCAGGAGTATTTCAGACCAGGACAGTTTCTTGCGAAACATTTGAAGCAAGTGGACACCCGATAGTAAATCCCGCTGCAAACGGCAGTGTCACTACATCAGATATTTTTATTGAACGTCAGGGTCAGGTAGATGAGATCAATATCCCAAATATTGCAGGACTGCAATCCTGGGTCAGCGATATTGGTTTTACATTAATTTCCCCCTCAGGAACGGAAGTGCCGCTTTTCACGAGAAGATGTGGTAATCTCAGCCATTATAACCTTGGATTTGATGACAATTCTCCTCTCCAAATGGGGTGCCCACTTACTTCCGGGCGGAGGTACCAGGCTGAAGAACCACTCGCTAATTTTTTCGGTGAACCACTTGAGGGGCGTTGGACCATGGAACTGAGGCGATACAGCTCGGGGTCATCAGGAAGGTGGGACGGTTGGAGCATGGAAGTTTGTGCCAACTTTTCACTTCCCAGATTGCAATTCACCCATATCGACACCCTTTTTGCCCCTCCATTGCAGCGCACTGGAATAACCGCAAGTCTTTTGAGGGTACAAAACGGCAGTTCCGCCAATGAAAACATCGAGTTTACTGTTATTGATGCACCCGCTTTGGGATCCCTTATTTTTGACGATGTGGACCAAAGCACGGGTTTTGTTTTTACACAACAGGATATAATGGACGGAAGAGTTCGCTACCGGGCGGATATTGATGGAGAGGGAGATGACCACTTCACTTTCTCAGTAAATGACGATGAGGGCGCATGGACGGGACCTGAGACTTTTCACATTGCCATTCGAGAGGATGCTGTTTCCAGCACAACTGAAATAATCAGCGCTGCGGAGTTTAAGATTTTTCCCAATCCCACCGGAGGGCATGTCACCCTTCAGAAGTCAACCGGCACAAACCAATCTGCACAAATCCGCGTATTCAATTCCACCGGTCAATTAGTTTACAGCAGTGAGCAACAGCTAAGTGGGGGAATGACCCAGCTGGAACTCGAAAATCTTTCACCGGGGCTTTATGTAGTACAAATGAGTACAGGAGACAATACCTATAGCGAACGTTTGATCATAAAATAGCAATCCCAAATTATTTCAATTCGTAGCCATAAATCCTAAACAAGAGGTACTGAATGGCAGCACGAAAAACAAGAAAGCTCATCAAACTGATCCACAACCAATTGTTGGACGTGGTATCTCCGAGCAAGTAGAAGAATGCAAAAAATCCGGCAAAGGCTAAAGCCATGGCATTGCGCATGGTTTTGGATGCCGTGAGGCCTATGTATATGCCGTCCCAAACGTAGGACCAAAATCCCACTAGTGGCAAAACAGCCACAAACAAAAGATAAGGCCGGGCCGCCTCCAATACTTCCTCTACATCTGTGAAGATTCTGAGAAACAACGGTCCGTAAATCCAGTAAACCAAAGCACAGGCAATAGCCAACGCACCTGACCACAGGAAGGAGAGGGATATGGTTTTGTCGAGGTCCTCTTTACTTTCCCTTCCTTTATACTTACCGACAAGACTTTCGGTTGCATAGGCAAACCCATCGATTCCGTAGGACATCCAATTTACAAAGTGCATCAAAATGACATTCACCGCCAGGACCATGGCTCCCATATCCGCACTCTGCGCATAGAAAAAGGCAAATACCAGGGTGAGGGCGAGTGTTCGAAGGAAAATATCGGAATTGACCCGTGCAAAATGCAGCCAGTTTCTGAATTGCTTTAACAGCGAAACTTTAAAATGAACAAACATGTAACGGTACCTGAAGAACAAAAGCCCCAAACCAGCTACCACTCCAATGTACTGAGCAAGTAGCGTACCCAGAGCCACTCCATCCGCTCCCCTGCCGTCAACCATTACAAAGTAGTAACTCAGTCCAATATTGACCGTATTGATAAAAATGGTCAGGTAGAGAGGATACAGGGAATTTTGCATGCCAAAAAACCATCCCATTATAACAAAGAGGGCCAGGGTGGCTGGTACATCCCAAATTCTGATGAAAAAGTACTCCCTGACCAGTGGCAGCAGATCGCCCTCCACATTCATCAGTACAAAAGCTGTTTCACCGATCATTGACTGAAACACCAAAAAAAGCATGGCAAAAAACAAGGCGACCATCAATCCCCTTGATAGCTGCATTATTTGGCCCGTTTGGTCACCCTTTCCAAAAAATTGCGCTGTAAATCCCGTGGTGGCCATTCGGAGGAATCCAAAATTCCAGTACAAAAAGTTGAATATCATAGAAGCTATTCCCACAGCCCCAATATGTACATCCGAAAGACGCCCCATGAGTGCGGTGTCAACGGTTCCCAGCAGAGGCAAACTGATGTTGCTGATGATATTGGGAATCGCCAGCGCAAGCATTTCCCGGTTAATCTTCAAAGTCCTCCCGGCAATCAACCTTCCGGCCATTTCAATAGATAATTGTCCAGTAAAAAACTGCAAACATAAGGATACTGCACCACACAAGTGACTGAAAACAAATATTCAGAGCCTGCCTGACGTTAGTTTTCGGTAAATTGTTTTAAACGCTTACCTTTGGGCTTTAATTAAGAATGGGCCTTGCGCCAAACTTGCTCTGTTCTCTATGGCAAAAAAAAAGACGGGAAAGGACTTGACAACCGGGGATAAACTCAAGGCTCTGGCACTTTTTTTTGTGAGTAAAACACTCTGGAAAAACCTGTTGCTCATGGCAATAGCCGGTATTGTGATCGTCATTCTCACCCACCAATCACTAAAGTGGTACACCCGGCACGGACAACAAATCCCACTCCCGGACTACACCGGTGAATCTATAGCATCGGCCAAAGCAGATGCGGATAATCGCTCTTTTCGAATGGTTGTTTCAGATTCCATATATATCGTAGGGCGAAGGGGCGGTATCATTCTGGACCAAATTCCCCAACCACACGAACTGGTCAAAAAAGACCGTAAAATTTACGTAACCATCACAAAAAGCCAACCGGACATGGTCACGCTGGATGAATTGCCTCCAATGTACGGTCGCAGCTTTGATAGAACAGCCAGGGTACTTCAGGCAGCTCACAATATTGATGCCCGGATAATGGGAAGAACCTACGATCCAGGACCCGAAGGCCATATTATGTTAATGGTTTTTGAAGGGGATACCATAATTGACCGGGGAGATGTATTGAGATCGGTGGAAATCCCCGTTGGAGCAACCGTGGATTTCATCGTTTCAGAGCAGCGCGGAGGAATGGTAGATATTCCAGATGTGGTCTGTCGCAGTTATGACGAGGCGGAATTTATTATCAGTTCATACAGGTTGAGAGTCGGCTCAACACGATTAGAAGGAGAAGTGGAGGATTTGCAAAGGGCCTTTGTAGTTGAACAGGATCCCCCATATGATCCGGATGAGAAAATAAGAATGGGCAGGTCCATCAATCTCATCCTGTCAAGAGAACAACCGGACTTTTGCGACCCGGAACCAGAGGAATTTTAACGGATAAAATAGCCCTCATGGGTTTCCGTTTTTTTATCGTTGAGTTCAATCTTAAAACTATTTTGTGCATGAAAATGGTTTCCGAAGTGAACTCATCAATACTTTCAAAAAATCAATTGACTTCAAATGGTGAAAATCCATCGATACAAATTTAAATGGTCAGGGATTAACTACCTGTTCCTAACTGCCGCATTATTAGCACTAACAGGCTTTTTTGCTAACGGCCTTCAAGCTCAATCCGGAATTGAACTTGCACCTCTTACCTACAACGAAGTTCTTCAGAAAAAAGCTAGTAAATTGGCCCCGGTATCGGGACAATTTTCAACTTATCTCAGGTCAGACGAAGAGCCAGAGATAATCCAGATCAATGTCTCTTCCAACGGCACGGCTGAATTTTGCCCGGAGAACCCCTTTATAGGTGAATTACTGGACAGCATTGCGGATCTCAGTTGCAGTGTCCCTCAAAATACGACCATTGAGATTGAAGATGGTTGTTTGGTGTTTGAGGCGGGACCTTCGGGTGCTACTATCGAAACAGATACATTTTGTATATTGCTTACTGGATCAGAGGGGTCAGAAGTTGAGTTGATAGTTTTGGTCGATGTCCGCCCAATAAGATCACTTCCCTTCGTGGATGACTTTAGCTACCCCGGTCCCTTTCCACACCCGGACTATTGGACTGACCGCTTTGTATTTATCAACAATACACTGGGCATGAATCCTGTATCGGTGGGAATGGCGACCTTCGATGGGGTGGATGACACGGGCACACCTTATGGCGGGGTTTTTGGCCCGGCCGATCATCTCACCTCTGCATTTATTGATATGACCACTGCCAATACCGGCCAGTGTTATCTCACCTTTTATATACAAGCCGGTGGCTACTCTTACGTACCGGATAATGCCGAATTATTAATTCTGGAATTCAAAAATGAAGACGGTGAATGGGAGGAAATCACCAGCTACAGTTCAGCCGACCACCCGGATATAGAGCGCTTTTACTTCAAGAGCATAGAAGTGGAGGAGCGATTCTTCTATGGAGACTTTCAATTTAGGTTTTTGAATCTTGCCGATGGAACCGGTATGAACTCTAACTGGCATCTCAACTATGTAAAGTTGGCCAACGAATTTCAGGCAGACCTTATATTTGAGAATGACATTGCATTCACAAGGCCACCCAGTTCCGCCCTGGATAGATACACGGCCATGCCCTTCCGCCAATTTATGGGACATGAACGCGAAGAACTGGCTACCGAAATAGAGATTGGCCTCCACAATCACTTCAACGGAACACGACAGGCTGACCCGAGCAATTTAAGAGTAGTAGAAGCTACCACAGGTCAACAATTGCTGTCTGAAACCCTTCTCGAGGTTCCTCCGGTGGTGGAGGAAAACCAGCGAGACCTCGACCCCGGCTTCCACTTTTTCACCAACAATATCCAAAATGAAGAGCCCTACAAAAACAATGTCGAGGCCATGGCCGGATCGCTCTCGGACAAAATGATACTCCGCACGGAATATTCCTTTCAGCAAAATGAAGAGCAGATACCCGAATTGATGCGAAATAACGAGGTGTCAGGTAAAACAGTCATTTCCGACTACTTTGCATACGACGACGGATCAGCAGAAACAGCTTTAAATGTGTATTTTGGTACTGGCTCCAGTGCCCCATCCCTGGGTGTTCAATATCACAACAATACCGGAGATACACTCAGGGGAATTGCCATCAACCTTCCACGGATTTCTCCCGGCGACAGAAACAAGAGATTCAGACTTATGGTGTGGGGTGCCTCTCTGGATGACGGCCCACTTTTTGAGTCTGAAAATCTGGGGCCGCGTTTTGTAGATGTCTTTCACGACAGCATCCAGGGTTTTTCTACCTATGCACTGCGCTCTCCGGAAACAGGCCAGGATACAGCTATTTACATCCCGGCGGGTGATTTCTACGTGGGTTGGAAGCAGATTTCCAGAGGAGCTTCAGGGGTTTACGTGGGTTTGGATGGCAATAATCCCAACAAAGCTGACCACGTTTTCTTTAACGACGGTGCCATCTGGGAGACCTTAGATGAAGCTGCTCCCGGATTGAGAGGGGCAGTAATGATAAGACCCATTTTCTCCGATGAACCGGTGGTCCAGACCAATGTATTCGAGCCGGACAAAGGTCCCGAAACCCTGCGACTCTACCCCAATCCGGCTGATGACAAAATCTATTTTGGCGATTCAGAAGTATTGGGTGGAATAGATGAACTGGTGGTTTATTCAATGGATGGAAAAATGTATCCGGTCTCCTTTCACAACAACAGGGTGGATATTTCGCATCTGCCACAGGGATCGTACATATTGGCCATACGTTACAAAAACTCCAATGAGTTGCGCTACGGACAATTTATCAAACAAGATATCCGGTAGGATGTTATTCCAGAAATTTCCACAGTAAAAACATACCAACTTCTCATGGATATAATCAGCGCAAAAGAACTACACAAGCGGTTAAAGGATGGTGAAGAAATAGTACTTATCGACGTCAGGGAACCCTGGGAAAAAGAGGAGTTCAATATAGGTGGAGAACTTATACCACTCGGTGAATTGATGGGAAAAATGGATGATCTCGAGAAACACAGACACCAGACCGTTGTCATTTATTGCAAATCAGGAAACCGCAGCCAAATGGCCCAAAATCTGCTACTCAACTACGGTTTTGAGGATGTTCTGAATCTGGAGGGTGGTGTGGAGGCCTGGATTACTGATGTCGATGGGGTCTGATACGCACTGACTATACCTTGCGACAAATCAGCAATTCCTGCTGATAATGGTTAACCACTGGTTTAATCGTCATGAAAATGAGCAGACCGGGTTTTCAAACAATTCCCCGCTAATTCCCTGTCAAGCTAATTGGAGTAATATCATCACAATTTTTCAAGGTACTGTCCCCATTCCTCTTTGGAGTAAAGAGGCTCGAATTCTGTCTCCTCAAGGGACCAGGCTTTTTCTCTGATAGCGCGCACCCTTTCATTGGGGTTGGGGTGGGTTGAAAACCAATAAGCACCTGCGGGCAGTTCTTCATCATGGCCGGCCATCCGGTTTAAAAGCTCCGCGAGGCCGTTGGGATCAATCCCGGCATTGGAGAGATAGATAACTGCCTGCTCGTCCGCTTCGTTCTCCAATTGCCTTCCATAGGATGAGCTTGCGAGAATACTTGCTACCTGGCGAGCGGCTTCTCCTCCTGCAGAACCACCCGCAATACCAACCGCTATCGAAATGCCGACTTCTCTCATCAACTTCCTCCGGATATGGTCCAATTTGACATGTGCTATTTCATGAGCAATAACCCCGGCCAGCTCCTCAGCATTTTCACAAACCGCAACAAGCTCGGTAAACAATACCACATTCCCACCGGGCAGTGCAAAAGCATTCACCATCCCTCTATTTAGAAGGTGTACCTTGAGCTCATCGCAGTCCATTTCATTTCCCTCGCATATTTTCTCTGTGATTCTGAGAACGGGCTCTAATTTGCCAGAATCCTTCACTGTCCTGTGTTCTGCATTAAATACTTTGAGTAGAGCCTCGCCCAGCTTCTCCTCCTGTAGATCAATCAATTCATCTGCTCCATCGGTGGCACTTTGAAAATTGATCTGGCCAATAATCAACACCGCTGCAACCATTCCGCCAATCAACAACAGGATTTTTAGCAATATTTTACTCATAGTCCATTTCACTCATTACTGCATCTGTTAAATCACCGAACAACCACCATTTCGGGTGCAATCCTTTTTGGATCTGAATAGCTGAGACAATAGTACCGATCAATTCTGAAAGATTAAAGCCGAACAAAACCGCCAGGTAGGCGAAAAAGTAATTGCTCGCCTCCCAATCCCCAAACAAAATCAACAGCAGCCAGGTGACCCCAATCGCATTGATGAGAAACAGGAATAATTGAGTGAACATAACCTGAATACAATGCCAGCGAATAAAAGTGGTGGATTTGGTATTTCCGAGGTAATAAATTCCCGAAGCTATCAGATTGACGATGGGCAGAGGCATTCCGACAATAATTACCACCAGAGACATCAGGTAACTATTGGAAGCGCGCTCCCTTTCATCCAGATTCGGTTTGTAGTAAAACTCTTTGATCGCTATCATATTCCCTTATTTATATTCCATATCCAATTGGCCGTGATCAGCACAAAAAATAAGATCAACACCCACTTTTGGCTAAAAACAATTTGAAACCAATCCCATGCATGTCTCAAGTGCCGCGTACCGGAAATTATGTCCCAAATGAATACCACGGGTACAATTAAAAGACCAAGAGCCAGGAAAATTCCCAGCGGATTAATTCGGAGTGCATCACTTATATTCCCCAGAAAAAGGTTCTTGACCGTGCGTGTTGACCCGCAAGAGGGGCATGGAAGAGAAGACACATTTTTGACCACACAAACCGTATATTCAGTACCCTTTAATTCAGCCCGGCTATCTGCATACCAGGTAAGTCCCAGCCAGAGATATCCTGCAGCAATGGCTGTCAAAATCAACAGGTAAAATTTTCTGTCGGGCTTACTCATAAACCACTAATTACACGCTTATCTGTTTTGAAAAGGTGCGTCATTGCTAACGTCAGGAACAACCTGCACAATACAAATCAATATCCCGCTGAGGCAATTTCAAAACGCTCTAAGTTCTTATCCCTTGTGGCTCCCATGATCAGAAACCAATCTACGATAGCCCAAATCCCCAATCCTCCGCAAGTCAAAAGTTTGGCAATACCCAGCCCCACTTCTCCAATTAGAAATCGATCTACACCCAGGGTGCCCACAAGTAGGGAAACAACCAGAATCATCATGGGATCCTTATAAGATTGAGTCTGCACGCGAAAAAACTGATCATCGTCCATCTCTTTGAGCCTACTTCGAATATGGTTTAATCGATAGGATTCAAAATATTTCCCATTCGTCATGAGAAACATATCCACCTTCTGTTTGTCTGGTTTATTCTCTTCCATAGTTTATCTTTTTTTGGATTCGCGGACAAGATAGGAAATTTTATCGCTTCGGAAGTACATTTTTCGACAAAAGCCCCTGTTTTTATTGATGAAGTTCTAAAAAAAAGTTGGGATTGCAAGAATTTGACATCGAGTAAATTAAGCTCTCAAAGCTTTCAATATCCAACCGACAAACTACAACAATTCCACCATTTCGCTGTTTACCAGATACTTAGAATAAGAATTGCAGCAGTCATTTGTGCTACTTTGGAAAAAATATTTTTAAAGAAAAGAGTAAAACTTCAATCCGATGAAAGAGGACTATTCAACTATGGTGGAGGCTCTACAAGGCTTCAAGAAAAAAGGTTACAAAATCGACTGGGAAATAGATAAAGGGGTTTTGAAAAGCAATGATAAAGACTTACAACTGGCACCTGAAGATTGCAAGGTGGTAAAAGCCTACAGATTTGAGGGAGACACCAACCCCTCCGACATGTCAATCGTGTATGCCATAGAGTCCAAAGACGGCAAGCACAAAGGCACGCTGGTAACAGCCTACGGAGTTTACTCTGAACCCCTGGATGACAAACTCATTCAGCTATTGAAAATGGATCACCACAATTAAATCGACCCACCTTTAAATATTCTTCAGCGAACTATCCAGGTCAGCGATTAAATCATCGCCGTTCTCGATTCCTACACTAACTCGGATCAGTGAGTCGGTAAGTCCGATTTTAGCTCTTTCCTCAGGCGGAATTGATCCGTGAGTCATCGAAGCAGGGTGACCAATCAAGCTCTCCACTCCTCCCAGTGATTCAGCGAGAAGAAAATAGCGGGTTGCTGCGAGGACTTTCATAGCAGCCTCCTCATTGTTGTTCCCCAAATCGAAAGAAATCATTCCACCGAATTTCTTCATTTGCTTTTTGGCAATTTCATGTCCTGGATGCGACTCAAAGCCTGGATAATAAACTTTTTCAACTTTGGGGTGATCACGCAGATACTTTGCGATCTTTTCAGCATTCTGACAAGCTCTTTCCACGCGTAGGTGCAGGGTTTTTATTCCTCTCAATATAAGAAAACAGTCCATTGGTCCGGGCACGGCTCCTGAGGCATTTTGAACGAACTTGATCTTTTCGTAATCACTTTCACTCTTGCAGATAACGGCACCGTGTACCACATCAGAATGACCTCCCAGGTACTTGGTAGCAGAGTGCAAAATCATATCTGCTCCAAGATCGATAGGTGTTTGCAGATAGGGAGAGGCAAAGGTGTTGTCCACACAAACTTTGATGCCCTTTTCAGCAGCAATCTTACAAATTGCTTCTATATCGACAATTTGAAGCATGGGGTTGGTTGGCGTTTCCACCCAAATCAATTTGGTGCTGTCACTGATGGCATGCCGAAGATTTTCGGGATCCGTCATATCGATAAACTTAGACTTGATGCCCAGCTTTTCAAAGATGGCCTTTATTTGGCGGTAACTCCCTCCATAGAGGTCGTTGGTGGAGATAATTTCATCTCCCGATTCTAGCGTCTTCAGGATGGCATCCATTGCAGCCAAACCGCTGGAAAAGGAAACTGCCCCATATCCCTTTTCCAAAGCTGCGAGATTCTTCTCGAGAGCTTCCCTGGTAGGATTTTGGGTTCTGGCATATTCATACCCTTTGTGGACACCGGGTGAATCCTGTTTGTAGGTAGATGTCTGGTATATGGGGGTCATTACGGCTCCTGTCAACGGATCGGGTTCAACCCCTGCGTGAATTACTTTTGTTTCAAACTTCATAAAATAACGAATTTTTACTTCCAACAGCGCATAGCGCAATTTGTTACAAACTTAATAGGCGACAGTTCTCAACTGGCTTTATGTCGCAAAACTTTAGCACGGGTTTATCGCTCAATCACAGCCTTTACAGCTTCGATTACATTGCTGCTGTCCAGTCCGTACTTCTTCAGGAGTTCGGGTGGTTTTCCACTTTCACCAAAACGGTCATTCACGGCCACCATTTCCATTGGAACCGGCATTTTTCTGGCGCATAATCCGGCAACTGACTCTCCAAGACCACCATTGATCTGATGCTCTTCAGCGGTAACAATCTTACCAGTTTTTGAGGCACTATCCAAAATGATTTGCTCATCCAGAGGTTTGATGGTGTGGATATTAATCAATTCACAGGAAATCCCGGCGCTCTCTAATTCTTTGGCAGCTTTAACTGATTCCCAAACCATATGACCGGTTGCAATCAGAGTTACATCGCTACCCTCAGATAGCAAAATACCCTTACCCAGTTCGAAAGGAGTATCCTCGGGCATAAAAATTGGCCAGCCGGGTCTTCCAAACCTCAGGTAAACAGGGCCGTCGTGTTCTGCAATAGCGATGGTTGCAGCTTTGGTTTGGTTGTAGTCGCAGGGATTTACCACAGCCATTCCCGGCAGCATTTTCATCATACCCATATCCTCGAGGATTTGATGGGTCGCGCCATCCTCTCCAAGAGTAATTCCTGCATGCGATGCGCAAATCTTTACGTTTTTGTGGGAGTATGCAATGGATTGCCTGATCTGATCGTAAACCCTCCCTGTGCTGAAATTAGCAAAGGTACCCGTGTAGGGAATAAAGCCTCCGGTGGCCAGTCCTGCTGCCGTTCCCATCATATTGGCCTCGGCCACTCCACACTGGAAAAACC